>JACMRC010000411.1 GCA_014376655.1 Mucilaginibacter sp.
GATAGCCCGTACCTTAATGCACATCTTTAAAAAGTTAACTTATTTGGTAAATAAACAGGACTACTTTTGCATGAACTATTACATTGACGAAGAGCAGCTTCAAATAAATGAAAAAACTATTTATACCGCCATTGAGGTTGTTACACTTATCCCATTACAAGGCGATGCTGTAATGGAACAGTTTTATGCCGCCAACAGCTGGACCCGCAAGTTCCTGCCTAATAAAATTATGCGGCTCTCATCAGCCAAGCCGTTAAAACCATCATTGTTTAAAACAGTAATTGAAAAATTGTTTAATAACCAACTGGGCAATGCCATTGATACTGTATTAATGAAAATAACCGACGGCCGCTGGAGTAAAAAAACCGAGCATAAAAAACTGAACTCGAAAGGTGCCGTTATGGCTATGGATACCGGCAAGCATTACGCTAAACCTGATCCCGGAAATTTCCAGGCCAAATTACTGGCCCAATACGAAAGCAAGATCTCGCAGATATTGGTTGAGCCGCAGAATTTGCTGGCTAATTAAAATCCCTGTTTTGCAACCGGTTTACCACATTGATAACCCCAAAACATCACACTATATCACAGTGGATCACACGAATTCACAGCATTATCACACGAATTCACACTGTATCACAGCCTATCACACTATATCACAGCCATTTTTTAACTTAAATGGCTGTATATTAAGATATTGCTTCAAAATTTAAATTACTTCGCTTTTGGGTTGAATTGAAATATGGCAAAAAGTGGGCTGCATTAAGAAATGCAGGCGCTCGGCTACTACAAAAGTACGAAAAATGCCGCGGAAATAAAATACCCGGGTGATTATGGCAACTATCAATTACCTAACGAAACCTATTTTTTCTTCAACGAAATAATATAATAATCACCCACAAAATGCCACGGCCAGCTAAAGCGGTAACGCTCTTCTAATCTTTTAAGTCGACTATAAACCCTTGGATGCTTTTCGGCGAAATACTCAATGTATGATGGTGGCACAATAGTGCATAATCCTTCAACTGATAAAACCTCGAACGAATCTTTCACCGCATTAATAACAGAGGAGGGATTGTAATACCAACAAGTAAAATATGTGCCCGCTACATGTGCTGTTACGCCGTTTTTGCTGAACCACCGGCGGGTAGCTGTTTTAAATTTGCCTTTAAATAATAATAACGATTCCCACAGGCAAAACTTTGGCAGGATAACCAGCGTGGCTACGCCATTATTATTTAACAAATTGGGCAATGATTGTAATACTTTATCCAGCTCGCCGGTACAATTTAGGCCCGCAAAGTTGGAAAACACATGGTCGAACGGGCCTTTGTTTTTTAACTCCTTTAGTTGGGTAAACGAACATAGTTCGGTAGATATTAAGTTACCCAAACCTTGCTTTGTTGCCTTTTCGCGCAGCTTTTGTTGCATGCCTGCGGCAACGTCGGTAGCGTGGACATTATGGCCCAGGGCGGCAAAAAAGGTCGCATCTTCGCCGGTGCCGCTATTTAATTCTAATATGTAAGCATTGGGTTTAAGGTATTGCAAAACATGTGCCCGCACCCTATCGCGTTTATAGCTTACAATGGTGTTGTCAGCATAGATTTCGTCAAATACTGTCGATTGCGTGGAGAATGCTTTAGCGGCATATTGCTCATTTATGTTGTTTGCAACTGCGTCCATATCAGGCTTTCTCCAATTGGTTAAGTTTTAACTTTTCTATATAAGTTGCGGGGGTATAGTAAAAAACTGATAGCGCCTTTTTTAAACCGGCCCTGCTGATACCCAACGGATTTTTAACCAGCTTAACCAGGCTGTTTTTTGCCAGGTGCATGTGGTAGTTTTTATGCACATACTTATGCAATTGCTTATAGTAAGTGGGCGGGAAAGTATTGGTAAACATCAGCGCCATCTCGTCCGAGTCGGTCCAGTTGGTTTTTTTCTTCAGATCAGCCTTTACACGATCATAAAAAACCGTGCCGGGCAGCGGGTATGATACCGAGATCCCTATCTCGAACGGTAAAAGTTCGTTTATCATTTTTATGGTTTTGGCAATGTCTGTCCTGTCCTCGCCGGGATAGCCAAACTGGATAAAGAACGATGGCTTTATACCAGCCTTTTTCATTGCCCGGGTAGCAACATGGATCTGCTCGATAGTAGTGCCCTTATCCATAGCATCCAATATTTTTTGCGAACCGCTTTCGGCACCTATCCAAACATTTTCGCAACCGGCAGCAGCCAGTGCTGCAACCAGTTCTTCGTCCACCAACAAATCCGCACGCGATTGTATTTTAAATCGCGTACGCAGGTTTTCTTGTTGCATTAGTTGGGCAAACGCTATTACCCAACCGGGTTTTAATCCAAAAATATCATCACAAAACCAGATATGATCTACCGGGAAACGCTCTTTCAGCATTTTTAATTCGGCTATTACATTTTGCGGGCTGCGCGAGTTGTAGCGGTTGCCATAAATTGGCTTGGCGCACCAGTTACATTTAAACGGACAACCACGGGTGGTACCCATGTTTATAGAGAAGTAACCCACATTCTTTAACCAGCTATCGCGATAGGGCTCAATATCCACCAAATCCCAGGCAGGTAGCGGCAAGCTGTCCAGATCTTTTAAAACAGGGCGGGCACTTGTTTTATGCGCTTTACCATCGTAACCTATATATGCTAAGCCGGGTATAAATTCGGCACCTGTTTCGCCTAATTTGATATGATTTACCAGCTCCAGCAATGTTTGCTCGGCTTCGCCAATTATTACATAGTCTGCACCCTCTTTAAGGTATTCTTCATAACGGTCGGTCGAGTCTGAGCTGGAAACAATTACCGTACATCCCCTGGCTTTTGCCATTTTGCACATGCTAAAAGCAGCCTCGCGCATATTAGTGAGGCACATTTTTGTGAGGTAGTTAAACCCATCATCATACACCACGAAAAAGTCAGGATGGGTTTCGTCCAACACAGGCTCTACCTCGGCTGGGTCGGCAACAAACATGGTATCAAATAAAGAAACGTTGTAGCCGTTTTCGCGCATTAAGGCTGCGGCATATAACGTGCCTAATGGTGCATACGGCTGGCCTATCGACCATTGTTTAGGGTCAAACCGTAAAAAATAGGAATGTGTGAAAAGTATATTATTCATATCCTATAATGTTGCAAGCGGCAACAGATGTAAGCTACATACGCACTTTACACAAGTTGGGTTAGTGCTTATATCCAGCGTACGCCTAAAATCAGTTGCTGCTTTGTTATTCAATATTTCTTCCAGCGAATTATCGCGGATATTACCTATGGTATCATGAAAAAAGCATGGCCTTACACTGCCATCGGCCTCAACAACGGTTGATACCCAGGGTGCATTACACTTTTTATAAGGGAAAGGGTTTATCCCGTAAAACGCCGCGTAATAGTTATAAATATCCCAGATCTTAGCGTCGGATTCAGCAATGAAACGTGTGCTAAAATAAGTTGACTTATCAAGCACCTGGTAAATCACTTCCTGCAATTCGGGCAGCTCATGCTCGCTTAATAATATCTCATGCTGTTTGGGTTCGGCCCAGGCCGTTTGGCGGTTAAAAGCGTGGCTACTTATGTCGGCAGGCAAAAAGCTTATTTGGTCTATACCCATATCTTTTGCTGCCGCGATGATAGCCGGCCAGTTCCTGAAATTTAGCCTATGAATAACCGTACGCGCTGTAATGCGATAGGATGGCTTTAAAGATTTAATATGCTCAACACCCTCCTTCAACTTATTAAACGCGTTAGGGATATTGCGAATAGCGTCATGCATAGCCTCACCACCATCTAACGATACTACAATATCATCAACCCATTTTAATAGTTGCTCTGCATTTTGTTTGATGGATAGCCCGGTTGTGAGCAGGCTAACTTTTATATTTTCTTTTTTTAGAATTTTACAAAGCTTAAAGAAATTGGTATTCAGCAATGCTTCGCCGCCGGACATTACTACCTGCCGAGTGCCTAATTTTTTTAAGGATGATAGCAGGTCGGTAATATCAGCTTCAGTAAGTTGTTTAAGATTTTTATTATCCTTCCAGATATCGCACATTACACAACGGCAGTTGCAGGCGCTATGCGGCATCAATATAACTACCGGCAGGGCAGATATATGGTGCGTTTGCAAGGTGCGGTAGCGTTTGTAAGTATGTGCGATGGATTGCAACATAGCATCTTATTTTTTTATCGTGATCCAGTAAAACGGATCTTTATTAAACAGCCGGTTTAGCCAACTTGTGGGGTTAAACAGCACCCGGTAATCAAATCCCCAAAACTCGCTTATGGAGTGGTGGAAATAATGATCGGCCATTTCGGGGATGCCCATATC
>JACMRC010000412.1 GCA_014376655.1 Mucilaginibacter sp.
CTTATCTATCTACGGTTATAGACTTGATTAAAGACCGTTGTACGTTGTTGACGGACTTTTACCCACAAGCTGCATACTTCTTCCAAACCCCGGCCGAGTATGACCTGGCTGCTGTTAAACCAAAATGGACCGACGAGAAAACAACTTTCTTTAAAGCCATTATGGAACAACTAAAAACAACCCCCACTATAATAGCTGCCGATTTTGAAACAGCGTTTAAAGCTTTGGCCGAAGAGCAAGGTTTAAAAACCGGCGATGTAATGCTGCCGTTCCGCATTATGCTGGTAGGCGGTAAGTTTGGTCCGCATGTTTTTGATATTGCGGCATTGTTGGGTAGGGATGAGACTGTGGATAGGGTGGAGCAGGCGCTGGTATCGTTTGTAAATTAGTGTCATTGCCAGCGTAGTGCGGTCCCCATAGCTATGGGGACAAGGAGAAAAGCGTAGTTCATGCACAGTTCGCGATTGCCACACTCGTACCTCGTTCGCAATGACACACAGCACAAAAAAAGGCTTGCTATTACGGCAAGCCTTTCTAATTATGTAAAGTGTTAAGTAGGGTTTACTCCAAAGTTATCTGTCTCCTTATTGTTTCTTCTAATGATATAAATGTCTCGGTACGTTGTATGCCTTTTACGCCTTGTATCTGCTCGTTCAATACTTCGCGCAGGTGTTGGGTATCATGGCATATAATTTTAGCAAATATGCTGTAGCTGCCCGTAGTATAATGCAGCTCTACGATCTCCTTAACGGCTTTCAGCTGTTTAACCGCATCATTATACTGCGAGCCTTTTTCTAAGAATATCCCCAGGAAAGCGGTAATATCATAACCCAATTTTTGCGGATCAACCTCTAAACTGGCACCTTTTATTACACCCATTTCTTCCAACTTTTTCATGCGCACATGGATAGTTCCGCCGGAAACGATCAACTCTTTAGCAATTTCGGTGTAAGGAGTGGTGGCGTTTTTCATCAATATTGACAAAATCTGGATATCCAGATTATCAATTTCTAAATTTTGAGCTTTTCTGTGGGACATAAATTTGAATATCTTTATTGAAATACAAGTATAATTATAATTTGAATAAAAATAAAATATTTTTGTTGAAATATTTGCAAGGAATTGCAGAGTCTGTTATGTTTGTAACAAGCAATTGGACCTAAAAGCTTAACCGTTCTTTAAAATAAATAAACATCACATAATGTTGGGTGGTGAAATTTTTGGCAGACACACCTCCTTGTCCCGGTGGTAGAGATCATAGGAAACCCGAAGCGGGCTAACTACTCTGTGGAGGTTCGAATCCTTCCCCAACAGCAATTCACTGGCGTGAATTAATAACAACAATACTGTAGGATGGTGAAACTTTGGCAGACACACCTCCTCGTCGCGGTGGCGGAGATCATGGGAAACTCTTAGCAATAAGAATAACCACTCTGTGGAGGTTCGACTCCTTCTCCTACAGCTCTTCTCATAATTTAGGTTTATAATTGGTTAGTACCGGCCCCTGCCCATCAGAGGGCCGTACTTGTTTTATAGCTTTTTTAAAACCCGGAATAATCATACTTTTACAGCATCAATGGCTAAAAGAATCATCACCTACTTGCTTTGCTTTTATTTCTTAACAGGAAGCGCCATTTTGCCGTTAGGCGATTTTTGTTTACTGCAAGATTTGCCCTCCATGTATCATTCGTATGAGAAATTGGTATCGGCAGATGAAAAAGGTGTATTAGATTTTGTGGGCGATTACCTGTTAGGCGGCCGCGATATTTTTGGGCATAATAAACATGACGCGCCCGAAAACGGTAAATCTGCCGTACAATTTCAACACGCAAGCGATTGTTGCAGCATAGTGTTGGTTGCTGCTCATAAAAATAACATTTTAATAAAAGAACACCGCGAAGTTGCGCATCCGCAGCTTTCGGTCTCGGCTAATCTTCCCGGTTTCTATGAGGAACCGTTACGCCCCCCTCACGCTTAAATAATTTATCTGCTAAATTTTAAAAGTCCGGTCATCCCGGATTATTCTGCAACTCATTGTGCTATGCACGGTGTTAACTTATTTTAATGAAATATTATTTATTACTGATGGCCTTGTTAGGCTGCCATATAGCACGCGCCCAAAATCAATTTAAAGTTGTTATTAAGGATGATAAAACGCAGCAGGTAATACCGGGGGCTACCGCCACAATAAGTGTCTTAAACATAGCCGCAGCCGCTGACACAGCTGGTAAAGTCACTTTATCCAATATCCCAAATGGCAAGTTTGAAATAAAGTTTACCTCGGTAGGTTATTTTCAGCAAAGTAAAATGGTGGCGTTCCCGGTTAAGCAAACTGATCAGCCTTTGGCGATCTTCCTTGAACCACAGTCGGGCGAACTGGCCGAGGTAACTATACAAACCACACGTACCAACCAAAACCTGCGCGATATACCCACACGTGTAGAAGCATTGCCGCAAGAAGAACTGGACGAAAAAGGAACCATGCGGCCAGGTGATATTAAAATGCTATTGGGCGAATCGACAGGTATAAACGTGCAGCAAACGTCGGCTGTTAGCGGCACCGCCAATTTCAGGATCCAGGGTCTTGATAGCCGCTACACACAGCTTTTACAAGACGGAATGCCACTGTACCAGGGATTTTCGGGCGGGTTAAGCCTGATGCAGGTATCGCCGCTTAATTTAAAGCAGGTAGAATTTATTAAAGGCTCGGCATCTACATTATATGGCGGCGGCGCAATTGCCGGGCTTGTTAATTTGATAAGTAAAACGCCGCAAACAGAACCGGAGTTAACGTTTTTGCTCAATCAAAACACGGCAAAAGGTTTAGACGTTAGTAACTATTATGCCCAAAAATGGCAGCACGTTGGCACAACCATATTTACCACTTATAACCATAGCGGTGCATACGCCCCGGCCAATACTGTATTTACAGCTGTGCCTAAAACCAACCGTTTCGGTATCAACCCAAAACTATTTTTATATGTTGATGATAAAAATAAAGGTTGGTTTGGGGTAAATGCCACTTATGAGAATCGTCGAGGCGGCGACATTGAGGTACTGAATGGTAATACCGATGCCACCCATCAATACTTTGAGCAAAACATCAGTTATCGTTTTTCTACCCAATTGTCGTTTACACATATTATTGACTCGGCCAGCCAAATCAATATTAAAAACACCATTGGCTATTTTGACCGCAGGTATGCCGAACCGACTTATAGCTTTAACGCAAGGCAAACATCATCGTATACGGAGATCAATTATGTATATAATGGCAAAAAAGTAAATTGGGTTATAGGTGCCGATGCATGGACCGACTACTTATCGGCTCAACAACCGTTTCAGCAACTTGGTTATACTTTGAATACTTTCGGCGGCTTTGCGCAAAACACTTACAAAGCAAATAACTGGTTTTCTGTCGAGAGTGGGTTGAGATTAGATTATAATACGCCTGCATCTGCTGATCAACAAAACGGTTTAATCTTGCTACCACGTATAAATGCCCTGATAAAACTGAATAGCCATTTAACCAGCCGGATAGGCGGCGGTTTAGGCTATAAAATGCCCACCATATTTAACGACCAAAGCGAACAACAAGGCTATCAATACCTGCAACCACTAATAATTGGGCAAACCAAAGCCGAAAAATCAATAGGGCTAAACGGCGATATTAATTACCGCGCAGTACTGGGCGATGCTGTCGTAAATATTAATCAATTGTTTTTTTATACCCGCGTATATAACCCGCTGGTACTGGTAAATAATAGCTTTACAAATGCCAATGGTTATTTAAAAACGCGGGGCATCGAAACCAATGTTAAAATAATTATGGATGAGTTAGGCATTTATTTAGGCTATACACATACTGATACCAGGCAATATTTTAATAATGTAGTAAATGCGCAAACGCTAACCCCAAAAAACAAAATAAGTGCCGATGTTACTTACGAAATAGAAAACAGCTTTAGGGCAGGTGTAGAAGGCTTTTATACCGGATCGCAGTTATTGAGTGATGGTACAACCGGCCGCGGCTACTATACATTTGGCTTATTGGTGCAAAAAATGTGGAAGCACTTTGACCTTTTTATAAATGGCGAAAACTTTACCAACCAGCGCCAAACCCGCTGGGGCAGTATCTATACCGGCCCGATAAGCTCGCCGTTGTTTAAAGATATTTATGCGCCTTTGGATGGGGCTGTGTTTAATTTGGGTGTGAAGATAAAGTTGATGTAATGTCGACGTAAGGTTAATTTATTCTTACCTCACCCACTTCACCCCAACCGTACTCTGCGCCAAATTCACCAGCACACCTTTTTTATCATCCAACGGGGCATAAAGCTCCATGCTTGATTTTAACAGTACGTTATTGGTAAGAGCCGCAATTTCGGTAACGTTCATCCCCGAGCGATAAAAGAGCCAGTTTTTGGCTGATATGGTATTACCGGTTTTATTACCCAATTGCAAATGTTTAATGGATAGGCGTTCGGCTACCTGGCCCTGTAGGGTGCTGTCGCAGTATAGCTGCGTTTCGTTGCGGGCGTAGTAATGTGTTAGTGTTATTTTATGCCATTGGCCATCAGTTACCTTGGTGCTGCCCGTTATTTGCTGGTATTGTGGCGAGGTGTATTCAACGGTTCCTTTATCAGTTATAATTATCGAGCCTGCATGTGCGGTGCTATCCAGCAATTGCATGATCTGGCCTTTGCCATCAACTTTAATGGTGATAGTGGTAGTAAACGGGTGTGTAATATTATCAGGTTTAAAATCTATTAGGTTCAAGCCTAAAGTTAGGCCCGCACTTTCCACCATCTTAGGCAGCGGTTTGCCATTGCTTAACGCGTCAAATAAAGATGGTACAATGGTATAAGCCAATTCCAGGTGACCGGCATCATTTGGGTGGCCCGGATTAAACCAGTTACCTGCCGCCCATTTGCCGGTACCATCATCAACACCGCCTAATAAATTTATAGATGGCACATCAAGGGAGTTTATCCATAGATTTAACTCTTTGGTGTAATGGTAATCCTGTTCATTAAAATCGTTACGGGTATAGGCATTGGTAAGTATGGGTATATAGCCGCTATCGCGCGCCAGGGCTATCAACTTTAACATATTGGTTTTAAATTGGGTATACATGGATGGACCCTGCTCGTGCAGCATTTCATTACCTAATGATAAGGCGTATACTACATATTTAGCTTTTTGCGGTACAAGGTCCTTTCTCCAGCGTTGGGTTAAACGCACAGTATTATCGCCACCTCTTGATATATTTGCCGTTTTCCAGTTTTTACCGCTGCCATCCGCGGTGCGTCTTTTTAATATATCAGTAAAAAGATAAGTGTAGCCATAGTCCTTTTTAGCACCAAACCCAAAAGGTACAGACGAACCGAAGAAAACTATCTTCAAGCTATCCAATCGCTTGCCACTTATATACGGGGTATCAGCTTTAACTTTGGTTTGGGCAGTACATACGGCACTTATAAATACCGACAGAACGACAAATGCAATTTTTGATCTCATACTAATTCAAGAGGTTGGCACTGCAATGTATAAAAAATAGTAAGGCGACCGTAATGCTTAAACGCAAAAAAGCCGTTACATCGGTTAAGATGTAACGGCTTTCAGCTTTTCGCTTTCGGCTTTTGTTAAAAGAATTTAAAACCAACACTTAAAGCCCAAAGGTTTTGGCGTTGGCCATAATTGTCGTTTATTTTTGTTAAACCACCTTCGTAACGCAAATCGGCTGTTATATTGCCAATATCAACGCCGCCGCCGGCCTGGTAACCAAGCGTGCTTTTTTTGTAGTTACCAAAATCAGCATAAGCAGTATTGAAATTGGCAGAGTAGCTTTGTTTTTTATCCAATATAGAAGTATAAATTGGACCGGCCATTAAACGGAAATTCAAATTTTTTGAACCAAAGCGTGTACCTAATAATAAAGGCACATTTAAATTGGTGAATTTAACATCGCCACTGTAATTACCTGTTGTTGATGACGAGTTAAACTTACCCCCTGTGCTGCTTAAATAAACTTCGGGTTGTACATAAAAGCCGTTGCCTATGCGGGCAAATGCGCCAACCTGGTAACCTGTGGTGGTGCTTTCGTTTAAATTATCAGTATTGATCTTCGAGAAATTAACCCCGCCTTTTACGCCAAGGCTAAACTGTGCGCTGGCACTAATGCTTGCCGCTATTAGTAACATAGCGCTTAATACATACTTTTTCATAACGTTAGATATTTAGTTTTTATAAAGTTTGATGGGTTTGATTATAACCATCAACAATGGTTTAACAATAGCTGTACCAATTTTTTGACATTGCCCGCATTGTATTTTTTCTATTTTTGTTGAAAATATTTAATTATGGCCGAAATAAGCATAACCAACAAAGAGTGGGAACGCGTTAAAATTAAACTGCAGCGTAAATACAACAATTTAACCGATGCGCAATTAAACTATACAGAAGGACAGGAAGATGCCCTAATTACTAACCTTATGCACCTGGTTAACCGTAACCGCGAGTATGTAGTGTTTACCCTTAAAAAAGCTTTAGTTAATATTGACAATAATAGGCTGTAAAAACAGTTAAGTATTTTACTGGCAGTTTTTTGTAGCTTTATAATATTAAGTTTTTTACAGATGAAAAAGGGTGTATTAGTTAAATATAAAAGATTCATATTATCTACAGGCATTATAGCATTAGCCTTAGGTATATGGAGCTTTAGCGATGATCTGTTCCAGATCTCAAAAAATCTGGAAGTATTTGCATCCTTATATAAAGAGGTTAATATTAACTATGTTGATGATATTAACTCGGCCAAGTTTTTAAAAACCGGTGCCGATGCTATGCTTGATGGTTTAGACCCTTACACAGAGTTTGTACCCGAGTCGGAAATTGAAGACTATAAGCTACACTACGTAAGTACCCAATACGGCGGCATTGGCGCCAGCATTTTTTCAAGAAACAACAAGGTTTATATCTCAGGTGTGTTTGAAGGTTTCCCGGCCCAAAAGGCTGATGTGCGCCCCGGCGACCAGGTGATGAAGATAAACGACATTGTGCTTGATGGTAAAAATAGCGACCAGGTAAGCCAACTGTTAAAAGGATCAAAAGGCGCTACCGTTAAACTACTTACAAAACGCGATGATGCACAACCGGTTGAAAAACAACTGGTACGCGACGAAATTAAACAGCCCAACGTATCATACTACGGTATGGTTGATGGTAACATGGGTTATATAAAACTGGACAGGTTTTTAGAGAACTCGGCCCAGGAAGTAACCGACGCACTTATTGCTGTTAAAAAGAATAATCCTAATGGCATTATCCTTGACTTACGATCAAACGGTGGCGGGATCTTACAGGAAGCGGTGAAAATTGTTAACCTGTTTGTACAACGCGATATTGAAGTAGTATCGCAAAAAGGAAAAGTAAAAGAAAAGAATTATACCTATAAAACACAATCCGCACCGCTTGCTGCTGATATCCCTTTAGTGGTATTGGTAAACTCTCGTTCGGCATCGGCATCAGAAATTGTTGCAGGCTCTTTACAGGATCTGGATCGTGGTATTATAATAGGCCAGCGCAGTTATGGTAAGGGTTTGGTGCAACAAACTTTCCCGTTACCTTATAATAGTTTGGTGAAGATTACCATAGCTAAATACTATGTGCCATCTGGCCGTTGTATCCAGGAGATTGATTACACCCACCGTAAGGACGATGGTACGCTTACTAAAGTTGCTGACTCGTTAATGCACGAGTTTAAAACTAAAAATGGCCGTTCTGTATATGATGGCAGCGGCATCTATCCGGATATCTTTGTTAAGCCCGAAACTTATGCTAACGTAACCCAAGCTTTAATTGGCAAATTATTATTGTTTGATTATGCTACCAAATATCGCGCAAGCCACACAAAAGTTACCGACGCACACACCTTTACTTTATCAGATACCGAGTATGATGATTTTGTAAAATATCTTGCCGATAAAAACTATACCTACAATACAACAACAGAAAAAGTACTCACTGCTTTAAAAGGCGAGGCTACTAAAGAGAAGCAGTTTGACCAGATTCAAACTGAATACGATGTATTAAAAAACAAATTGGCCAGCAGCAAGAAAAACGACTTACAACTACACAAAGCCGAAATAAAGCAAGCGCTTGAAAACGAAATTATATCGCGCTACTATTATGACAAAGGCCGGTACGAAGCCAACTTTAAATACGACAAAGAGCTTGCCCAGGCCGTAAAAACCATGCAGGACAAAAACCAGCTTGCCGCCGTATTAAAAGGCGATGGTGCTTACAAAGTAATAGGCAAACCCGTATTAGCCGCTGTTGTTGATAAAGATAAAAAAGCCGATAAAGAGCAATAGAAGAGTAAAAAAGTAAACTATAAGAATTAAGACAGCGATGGGTTAACCCATCGATTTTTGTATTTAACTGGTTGATTGATAGGGTTTAATAATTTAATCATCGCTATCATAAAATCATTTAAATTGCTGTTCATACAAATAAACTAAACTATTATCCATCATAATTGTCATACATGCAAAATACAACAATTATGAAAAAGATAATATTAGCAGCGGCCTTACTAATAGGATGCTCGATGTACAAAACAGCCGATGCGCAAATACAAATAAGCCTTGGATTGAATATTGGCAGCCAGCCAGACTGGGGCCCTGTAGGATATGATCATGCCAGCTATTACTACATGCCAGATGCTGACGCTTATTACGACGTGCCAAACCATCAATACGTATATATGGAAAGCAACAGGTGGGTACGTGCAGGCGTATTACCCGGCCGTTACAATTTCGACCCGTATAACAGCTATAAAGTAGTGGTTAACGAGCGTAACCCATGGGAGCGTGCAAACGTATACCGAACCCGTTATGCAAGTTATAGAGGCAGGCGCCAGGTAATTATCCGCGATAGCCGCGAAGATAAATATCGTAACCACTGGCAGGACAGAAATAGTTATGACCGTCGTGACGATCGTCGTGGCCCGGGTAATAGCGATTACGGTCATGATAAAGAAGCTCATGGACGTGGTAATGATCGTGGCGATGATCATGGCAACAAGGGCCGGGGTAATGGACATGGCAACAAGGGCCATGGTGATGATTAATTAATTTAATAATTAAGTAATAATGTTAGGCTCTTCAGTAATGAGGAGCCTTTTTTTATTCCCGTTCAATTTACTTTAAGCACCTTGGCTAAACGTATAACTATAATTATTTTTCAAAATCAAAACTTATTGATTACCTGCGGCTTGTATAGGATATGAATACCCTTGTTATTGAAAAAGATTTGCAACTACTTTACGCTTTGGTGACTTTTTTGAGGTCTGAAAATTATAACGCGTCTGTTTTTAACGGTGACTCGGTTGTAATTAAAGATGTTACTAATAAAGGCAACAACTTCAGAATAATAAAGACCGATGGATATTACGTGGTCTACACCATTTGCATATCAAAAGATGATTATGAATATACAGCCAAGTGTACCGTATATGTTCTGTTGGCCGAGTATAACAAATCTAACGGTACGTCAACTCATTTGCACATTAATTTTAAAGTAGATCTTTAATGGAATAACTTACGGAACACCTTTCCGCCCCATAGAAATCTTTTACCATTCCCTCTTAAAAGCGTACTTTTGCATTAATGGCCACAGGTAATAAAATTTATTTCGCTTCTGATTTTCATTTGGGTACGGGCACTTTTGCGTCAAGCCGCGAGCGCGAAGATCGCCTGGTGCGCTGGCTGGATATGATAAAGGTGGATGCCGCCGAAGTTTTTTTAATGGGCGATGTTTTTGACTTTTGGTTTGAGTATAAAACCGTTGTACCCCGCGGTTATATCCGCTTTTTAGGGAAACTGGCCGAACTAACAGATGCGGGCATAAAACGAAGCCTGGTTAAGGGCAACCACGATATGTGGATGTTTAGCTATTTCGAGCAGCAATTTGGTGCAACCATTATAAGTAATGAGTTAGAAATTGAGCGTAACGGCAAAAAGTTTTACCTGCACCACGGCGACGGCTTAGGCCCGGGCGATGCTATGTACAAAATGCTAAAAAAAGTATTTCGTAGTAAACTATGCCAATGGTTATTTGCCCGTGTGCATCCTAACCTGGGGGTAGGCATTGCTAATTATTGGTCGCAGCATAGCCGTATTACCGGCGAAAGCAATGAGGAACGTAAAGCCATGGAAAAAGAGTGGCTGGTAATTCACAGCCGCCACTTACTACAAAGTAAATATTATGATTACCTGGTATTTGGCCATCGCCATTTACCTTTAGATATCCGACTTAACGACAAAAGCCGCTACGTCAATTTGGGCGAGTGGGTTAATTATAATTCGTACGCGGTATTTGATGGCGAGGAACTGACCTTACAATATTTCGAAAAATAGCTTAAAGCTTAAAGCAAAAAGCATAAAGCTTTGTCATTACAAATCAACCTTTTGGCTTTACGCTTTTAGCTTTAGACTTTCAGCTTAAAAATCTGTATTTTTGTGGGCTTTTTAAGCCGGGCCATTTGTTGGTTTGATTGAACAATTAGAATATGTTAGAGAAATTAGAATTAATATATCAACGCTGGAAAGCGGTAGAAGCCGAGTTAAGCAGCCCCGACGTTATGGCTGATATGAAGCGCTTTGCCCAGTTGAATAAAGAATATAAAGACCTTGCTAAAATTGTTAACGAGTATAATATATACCGTAACATTATGAGCAATATTGATACGAACAAAGAAATATTATCTACCGAGAAGGATCAGGAGTTTCGCGAGATGGCGAAATCTGAGCTGGATGAACTTTTGGTACAACAGGATGAAATGGAAGAAAAGATCCGTTTAATGCTGATACCTAAAGATCCGGAAGATTCTAAAAACGCTATCGTGGAGATTCGTGGTGGTACAGGTGGCGACGAAGCATCAATATTTGCAGGCGACCTTTACCGGATGTATATGCGCTTTTGCGAAAAACGCGGCTGGAAAACCGAATTGGTTGACTATACCGAAGGCACCGCAGGTGGTTACAAAGAGATTGTATTCAATGTAAATGCAGAGGATGCTTATGGTACGTTAAAATTCGAGTCGGGTGTACACCGTGTACAACGTGTGCCCGATACCGAAACACAGGGCCGTGTGCATACATCAGCAGCATCAGTAGTGGTGCTGCCTGAAGTTGACGAATTTGATATCGTGCTTAATCCAAGTGATATCCGTAAGGATCTTTTCTGTTCATCAGGCCCTGGTGGTCAATCTGTAAATACAACCTATTCTGCCGTACGGTTAACACACTTACCTACCGGTTTGGTTGCACAGTGCCAGGATCAAAAATCGCAATTGAAAAACTTTGACAAGGCGTTGGCTGTATTACGTTCAAGGGTGTATGAGCTGGAGTTGCAAAAACACCTGGAAGAAGCATCTAAAAAACGTAAAACCATGGTTGCAACTGGCGACCGTTCTGCCAAAGTACGTACCTATAATTATCCACAGGGCCGTTTAACAGAGCACCGCATAGGTTTAACTATTTATAACCTGTCAGAAGTAATGAATGGCGGCATCCAGGAAATTATGGAAGCCCTGCAATTTGCAGAGAACGCTGAGAAATTAAAAGAAGGAACTGTAGCATAACTGTTATAAAATTCATAATGTAAAAGCCGCTTTATGCGGCTTTTTTGCTTTTAAATTTAGTTTTTAAACATAATTTCTGCACAATTATGAACTATGTAGTAACAAAATTAATACAGTAGAAATATACTTGTTTTAAAGCATTGAGTGGTTATATTTGTTAAATACCCCTAAACATACTTTAAGATTCTTAAATCCATTATCGCAATATGGTTACCCCGTCCAGGCCAGTTAAAGAAAGAATATTATTTCCAATTGCTTTTATTTTATTAATAGCATTAATACCGCTCTCAGAGTTAATACACCAAACATTATTAGGGCATTATATGCAGGCCCTGGTGATGTTTTTTTATTTCCTGTCCATTTTTTCATTCCCGATAATTTTATTCAGAAGAAATGTATTCATATACCTGGCAATACTCTCGCCAGTATTTTTAGTCATCCCTTTAAACTTGTTGTATACGCTAACGTTTAGCACCGACGTATCAGCTGATCTGACACTACTTCTTTTAAACACAAATAAAAATGAAGCATCAGAATTAATAAATCGTTATTGGGTTCCGTTGTTAATTATTTATACGATATATATAACACAAATAATGTTTTTGTTGTACAAATGCCATAAGGTTGTGTCTTCAAAAATTGCTTACTACATATTTGGTATAAGTTTAGTGTTAATAGTGTTTTTGCCATTCCTTGATATGAAACACAAAACCAACACTTATTACGATGTCGCCCGGACAACTGTAAACAACACCTTTCCTTTCAGTATTGTTAAAGGTATAAAACGATATGTGACTGAAAAACGACTGATTAAAAGTACTCAAAAAGAGCGCGATGCTTTCAAATTTAACGCCACGCAGGATACTTCCGTTCATCAAAAGCAGGTTGTATTATTAATTATAGGTGAAAGCTGCCGGTATGGTAATTGGGGTATTAATGGCTATTCAAGGAATACCTCGCCTCGCCTGGGTAAAAGAGCAAATTTGATATCGTTTAATAATGTTGCTTCCGGCGCTTCGCTAACAGAATATTCGGTACCATTAATTTTAAGTGGCGTAGGAGCCCCGAATTTTGACGAGCATGTTAAGCGGAAAGGAATATTTGCTCCGTTTAACGAAGTGGGTTTTAATACGTATTGGATCTCTAATCAGCCCGGCGATCGTGGTAATATATCAGTACATGTGGGCGAAGCGCAAAATAAATACAGCATACCGCAAGAGAAAGACCACGGTAAAGATATGACCTTGTTAGATACCTTAAAGAAGATATTAAAACAACCAGGGGATAGGAAATTTATTGTTATCCACACCATGGGCAGCCATTTTGATTATACAGAGCGGTACCCCAATAATTTTGATGTCTTTAAACCCAGCTATAAAACTCAGCCTGAAGATGTAAACGATAGAAAATTTAAAAATATATTGGTAAATACTTACGATAATACCATTGCATATACTGACGCGGTAATAGATAGTATGATTAGTATGACAAGCAAACTGAATGAATTTGCGACAGTTGCTTATATAGCCGATCATGGTGAGGATTTGTTAGACGGCAACACTA
>JACMRC010000413.1 GCA_014376655.1 Mucilaginibacter sp.
CCGTTACCTGCTTCAACCGGTCTTAAAAATATTATCGGGCTGGCATAACTGAAATCAAACCCACGTTTATTTTTTAATGAGTCAAGGTCAGACCATATTATGGCATCGAAAAAACCTACCGACAAACGGTTGCTTACGTTCCAATCTAAATAATGAAAAGCACCCCATTTCTTTTTATAGCCATTAGCGTATGATAGTTTTGGTGCGGCGGGATCTGTCATGTATGCCCACATAGCCATGTATCTTACATTACCCAAGTTTCCGGTTAATTTTAAAAATGGATAGGTTGATGCATAGTCAGACATCAATACCGACCGATAACCATCGCCGATAAATGTTTTATCCTGTCCTAAAGTGATGTTAAGATATTTTATCGGCGTGTAAGATACTACAGCACTTACATCCGACCAATCTTTTGTTGCCTTACCGTAACTGCGATCATACGCCTTGCCTGGCACTATTCCAACCTGGTTAATATAAGTATTCAAATAATCAGGAAATACAGCCTGGTTTTCAGATCCGCTGGAGTAGAAGTAAAACTTATCACCAATACTACCACCTACCTGGTAGCCGCGACTATTGATCGACACATTTTTTTTACCATGAAAATCTTTGCCTATAAGCAGGTCGGGCAGGTAATCAAAATACGCGTTGAAGTCCTTGCTCTTTACATCTATTAAATGCTCATTAAAAACCTTGCGATGTACCCATGAATGTTTTGCATTGTCGGTGCCGTAATTCATTAATGAATCATACCTATGTTGTAAAGGGCTATCAATTATAAATGGTTTTAATGTAGTATGGATCCGTGTTTTAGTTGAATACAGGTCCTCATTAAATTTTTGGTAGAACTGATAATAATAAGGTTGGTATGTAGCCTGGGCCATACCAACCTTAACAAATAGTAAAAGCAATATTAAACTGCTTAGTGTTTTTTTCATGAAGATGATTTTAAGTTAGCAACAACAACTATTCGAAATAGTTCATGGTTTTAAAGCCACCTTTTTTCAAATAATCGTCTTTCTTAACCATTTGTAAGTCAGAATCCATCATATCCTTAACCAATGCAGGTAAGTCGTATTTTGGTTTCCAACCCAATTGCGTGTTAGCTTTTGTTGGGTCGCCTATTAGTAATTCAACTTCGGTAGGCCTGAAATATTTAGCGTCAACTTTAACAACTGTTTGGCCAAGTTTAAGCAAATCAGGGTCTAAACCTAATGCAGTAGCTTTTTCTTTGTCTATATCAATTATCACACCGCGTTCGTTCTCGTCTTTACCGCTAAACTCCAGCTCTACGCCAACTTCGGCAAATGCCATTTTTATAAAATCCCTTACCGTAGTAGTTACACCGGTAGCAATAACATAATCTTCGGCTCTGTCTTGTTGCAGCATTAGCCACATAGCTTCAATATAGTCTTTGGCATGGCCCCAATCGCGACGGGCAGACAAGTTACCTACGTAAAGACAAGTTTGCAGGCCTAAAACAATTTTTGAAGCTGCACGGGTAATTTTACGGGTAACAAAAGTTTCCCCTCGTATAGGGCTTTCGTGGTTAAATAATATACCGTTACAAGCATACATACCATACGCTTCGCGATAGTTTACTATTATCCAGTAAGCATATAATTTAGCCACCGCATAAGGCGAGCGTGGATAAAACGGCGTTGTTTCGCTTTGCGGCACTGCTTGTACCAAACCATACAACTCGGAAGTTGATGCCTGGTAAACGCGGGTTTTTTTAGTTAAACCTAATAACCTAACGGCTTCCAGGATACGTAAAGTACCGGTACCATCAGCATTAGCAGTATACTCAGGTGTTTCAAAACTTACCTGTACGTGCGACATAGCACCCAGGTTGTAGATTTCGTCGGGCTGGGTTTCTTGTACCAGTCTTATCAAATTGGTTGAATCGGTTAAATCGCCATAATGAAGTTTAAACTTAACATTTGGCTCATGCGGATCATGATAGAGGTGATCTATACGGTCTGTGTTAAATAAAGAAATTCTTCTTTTAACACCGTGTACAAAGTATCCTTTTTTCAACAAAAATTCTGCAAGATAAGCACCATCCTGCCCGGTAATACCTGTAATTAATGCTACTTTCATTATATTTTTAGTAAGTAAATTTTCGAAATGCAATGATATCCAATTTAATTGTAAAACTAATACTAATTGGATATGATTAAGCCCTTATTACGGGTATTTTTTAAAAAAGATTAGAGTAAAACTAAATTATTTTATATCCCGGCAACGGTGTCTTCTAACTCCTGGTACCACTCTTCGCCGTATTTGCGTATCAGCGGATCTTTTAAAAACTCATGCACATGTACTTTTAACTCATTACCAAAACTACAGGCCGGGCTGCAAATGCTCCAGCGGTCGTAATTAAGTACTTCAAACTCGGGATATTTTGTAATACGGATTGGATATAGGTGGCAGGAGATAGGTTTTCTCCAATTGATCACCCCCTCTTCGTAAGCCTTTTCAATAGCACATTTGGTTATGCCGCCCTCCCATATAACGTAGGCACATTCTTTATTTACATCAACACATGGAGTAGTATAGTCGCCTTCAAAGTCGGTTACGTAAGTACCAACTTTTTCTATGGTTTTAATACCTTTTTCGGTCATGTACGGCTTTACCTTCGGGTAGATCTCGTCCAGTATGTTCAACTCATCATTATTAAGTGGTGCGCCCGAGTCGCCCTCTAAACAGCAGGCACCTTTACACTTACTTAAGTTACATACAAAATTTTCTTTTACTACATCTTCATGTACTAAAACACTGCCTACCTCTATCATTATTATATTTTATTTACTTATTGGATTAAGTGGATATTTAAGCCCCTTGGTACCTGTAAGCTCCATTGTAACACTACCCACCACCAGTTCTACATTAGCCTTAACAGGTATTCGGTTACCATCGTCGGTTATCCACAAATATAGCTTACTGTTTTTTTTGAATATGCGCCCCGGTATAATTGTTGGATTAAATTTAAGACAATTAAACGTGCCTATACCGGTACTTATAGTTTCCTTGCCCATATAAGTTATATTAAGGCTGTATATACCATCGTCAAGGAAGTAGGGCAGATCAAACCTATCGCCTATTTTAAGCTTTGAAACATCTATACATCGCGCAAAATAATAAGCCGATACAAAATCAAATACCTTACCCTTGGAAGGGAACACGCCTTTGGCCGCGGTTATTTTATTGACCTCCTGATCAAATGTTACTTTATCGGTATGCTTCCAGCTGCCCTCACGGCGGTTCTCTGTATATAGATAAGGCAATAGCGTTGTTCGGTCTATATAAGTTTCATATCGGTTACGCACTTTATAAAAAAAATCAAATGTACCGGCGGTTTTACCATCGGCAATGATATGATAGGTTGGATGCCCGTCAATTTTATCGCCATCCTCTACCCGCAAATGCCCCTCGGCACCGGTAAACCAGGTATATTTAAATTTATAGCTTAGTTCTTCGCCTGCTTTAAAAACAGGCTCGTTAATCTCTTTTAGGTTCTGGCTAAATGCAGTACCAAAGCATAGCGTTAAAAGTAGGATGGAAAAAAAGTACTTCTTCATTTAATATTCACGGCAAAAAGCAAACCAATAAATTTTGGTGTGCATTATGCGTTTGATTGACCGACCGTTATATAGTTTAATCTCTCTTTTTATAAATAGGCACCGTTGAGCATGGTTCGCCAAACATCAGGCTTTTTACAACCGGTGTAAGTTTTTTACCCAACTCCACATAAGCCGATACGGGTACATCAATATCTCCGCAGCCTTTTATAACCAGGCGTTGGTCGCGGTATTGTTCAACATCAAGCTTTGCTATCTCTTTTATATATAAAACAGTCTCTAATACATCTGCATCACCAAATACCACTTCGCGGGCGTAAGGTGCCATTCTATTTGCCAGCAACAAGTAGGCCCAGGCAGGTACAATTGCGTCGGCTGTGCAGGTTACAGCCACGTTCTTATCCTGGTATTGCGTCCAGTCATGTCCCTTCACAAATTCCCTAAAATCCTTTTCCTTTAATATCAACCCCATAAACAGGTTGTCCTTGATATCGTATACTACCCTATCGCCGGGTGCATAAAAATCTGCCGGGTCTAAAGTAACCAAACCACTTTGGGCCACTTTATTCACAAAATTTTCCTGTATTTCCATTTGCTGTAAAATAAAAAATCCGATATAACGCTATGTAACGTTATACCGGATGCAAAATTACTTTAAATATTGGCTATAATACCCTAGCGCGGTTATCTTTTACATTCGCCTTATCTTTCAACGCTTCAAACAGCTGCCCCTGGGCGCGTTGTAATAAAGCCTGGCCTATTTGTTCTTTCTCTCTAACTGCGTTTGTAAGCGGTGCCGGACTGATAAAATTAGTTACAGATATAACATATACACCTTGCTGGCCAGTAATTGGTTTTGACAGTTTACTAAGTGGTAAACCAAAAGCGGTACCAACAACACTATACTCTGCAGATGAGCCTGGGATAACCGGGTTAGCAAAAACAATGTTTTGTACCGGCACAACTGTAGCACCTGCTTTTTGAGCAACTTGCTCCACAGATGATGCACCGTTTGATGCTGCTGCCAATTTCTCGGTTAGTAATTTAGCTTTTACCTGGTTTATAACTGCCGGTTTAATTTTGTCTTTAATCAGATCAAGTGCTAAAATACCCTTAGGTTTAATTGCAGTTACTTGTGCAACTACATATTGATCACCAACTGTAAATACCTGGTCTGATACATCCTTTTTCTCTGATTTAAACACCCATCTTACCAAGTCGCGTGCATCATTAAGGCCCGGAAGGCTTGAAGCAATACCTGATATATCTTCGGCTTTTTGTGTTGTTACACCAGCCTTTTTTGCTTCAGCATCAAAATTGTCTTTGTTTAACGAAGCTAAAAATGCCTGTGCTTTGCTGTAAGCTACTGATTGAGTAGCTGGGCTTGCAGACAAAGCTTTATCAACCGTAGCTACCTTAACTACTTTTGATGATCCTTTTTGATCTTCGATTTCAACCAAGTGAACACCAAATTGTGTGGTAACAATTTTGATCTCTCCTTTTTTTCCTTCAAATACTGCTTTGTCAAAAGCAGGCACCATTGCACCGCGGCCAAAAGTACCTAAGTCGCCACCTTTTAAGCCCGATGCTTTATCAACCGAAAATATAGGTGCCAACGTAGCAAATGTACCTTTGCCCGATTCGATTAGCTTTTTCAATGAATCTGCTCTTGCTAATGCTTTAGCCATAGTACCGCCACTTTCTGTAGGGGTAACTAAAATATGCCTTGCTTTAACAGAGTCAGGGCTCATTTTAGCCTCTACCAATTTTGCCAGCTTATAAGTACCGTTTGATAGATATGGGCCATAAATAAAGCCAGGGTTTTGTTTAAATACTATACTGTCAATTTTGGGATCAAGCTCGCCTTTTTTCTGATAAGCCAGCGGAGATTTTGTTTCTGAATTGATTTGTACAAAAAGCGAATCGTTAGTACTTGCAATAAAAGATGGCAATAATTTAGTTAATTGACCTTTTACAACAGCAGAGTCGGCAGCCGATGGGGCACCGTTAAAGCTAACATAGTTAATGTTTCTTAACTCCTGTTGGTTTTTAAATTCGCCTTTATGTTCATCATAATATGCGGTATAATCGGCATCGGTTGGGGTAACTTTACTATCCGGTACAGAAGCATAATTTAATAACGCGTATTTAAAGTTAGCCAGTTTGTTTTTTGCTTCGTAGCTATCTTTAGCATCAAGCGCATTAACGTAAAGGCCATTGGTTACCAAAGCCATATATTTTTCGGCTTTTTTAGCTTCAATAAGATCTATTATAAACTTATTCCATTGCTCTTTCTGAGGGTCGCCATCTTTTAAATTTTTGATAGCATTCTTAGCGTTTGTTACGCTGGCCGGATCAAACTTACCGGTTTGCGGATCTGTAAAAGCCTGTACTACGCGGGGGCTTGGGTTGCTGCCCGATGTCATTGCCAGTGTTTCTTCACCCTCAACAGCTAAACCTAATTTATCAAGTTCTTTTTTCAGGATAGCTTTGCTTACAAATTGGTTCCAGGTGTTTTCCTGCACGTAGCTTGTAATTTGCGGGGTAACGCGGCCCTGGCCCGATTGCTGTTTAAACTGGGCCGTATTTTGTTCTACAGCTGCATTAAACTCATCCAGCGGGATCTTTTCATCACCTACTCTACCTAATTCATTATTATCACCTTTAAAAAACGATCCGCCGCTTTTTACTGCTTCTGTAGCAATAAAAGCAAAAAGCGAAAGCCCTATCACACCTGCGACAATTTTACCCATCCGGTCGCGCAAATAACCCATTACAGCCATATACTTATTCTTATATTAATTAAATTTAAATCTTAAAAAGAGGGCGCAAGATACAACTTTTAGCAAAATTATATAATACAATTTTTAATGCTAAAACAAGGCCTATTTTGTTGGCATATCACTGACATTAAATACACCTGTAGATTGGTTCATTATAGGATGCAACAGGCCATCATCGCTCTTAAAATCTTTTCCATTCATTACATTACCTGTTGGTGTGGTCATTTGTACGGGTTTGTTAGAGTAGATGATTTTTTTCACCTGGTCCCATATCAACTCGTCAGATTTAAAAGTTTCGCCCTTGTCATTAGTACACACTACGTTTTTATGAAACTCTATAAGTTTCTCATTATAGCGGTATACGCCCGAGTCGGCAACAATATTTCCGGTCTCTTTAGCATTAATATCATAAAAAATAACCTTAACCCCGGTAGGCATTTTATAGTAAGGCTTAGCTATGGCATAATGGATCATTAACGGGGTTTTCATGATGCCTTTTAGTATGGCAGAATCGCTATAAATAACCTCTACGCCCCGGGTGGTATCAATTGGCTGACTAACCAGTTTGGCTGATACCTCTTTGATCTTATTTAAATCATTTTCGCAAGCCCCTAAAAGCAGCATGCCAAAAAGCAATGCCGGCAAAAATAAGGATGTTACCTGTTTTGCGCGACTATGCATTGTTAATTTAATCAAATTTATAACGTTGGAACCACTTATCGTTAAGTGTAAACCCTAAACGGAAGTTTACGAAATTTTCTTTTACAAGGCCATTATTTAAAGTTCCGCGCTGTCCAAATTCGGCCGTTATGTTCATTTTATAGAAACTGGTGGTAGTGCCTCTTAGCGGCATACCTACACCTACTGTAATAGCTTTTGATTTGATATTGGTACTGCCACCGCCTGACGGGTTGGCTACGTTATAGTAAGTATTCTCCAGTGTCAAACCCAAGCGGTAGTCTACCGTTGCAAGGTAATTGTTTAAAGAGATCATATTGGGTGTATATTGGCCACCTATGTTTAATGAGCTGCTATTGGCCATCCCCTGGTTAACACCACCTATTGAAAGCTGCGACCAGTTGCCCACACTATAATCTGCTCCTACTAAAAATTTAAGATCTTGTTGGTACGATACTCCAAAATGATGGATTTGCGGTAATATCAATTTACCCGGTGTGTTTTGCTGGTTTATAATAGAGTCTATATCAGTACTTCTGTTTCCATTATTATCAAACGTATAGTGGCTAACAAGGTAGCTGGTTTTTGAATTTAACTGAGATCTTGCCGAGCCTGAATAACCAAAAGTAACGTGCCTGGTTAATGACAGATCCCAAACATATTGAGCGCCAAAATCATAGCTTACGCCGCCTACAGTGTTATCACGCTCAACCTTAGTACTTAATGCGCCATACAGCTGAGGCATTTCTACTTGCTGATAGTGTTTTATATCGCCAAATACATAAGCTACGTTAACACCCAAAAGTAAATTACGGGCAATAGTAAACCCATAACCTAAATAAGCTTTTGACAGGCCGCCTTCGCCACTATATATATTATTAACCAAATTGGTATCAACCGGCGAACCTGTACCAAAACCCTTAAACGTTTTTGTATAATTATACCCAACCTGGCTGTAAGGCAACAAGCCAAAGCTTAGTGCCGATGCATGTGAAACCGGTATAGCAAATGCCAAATGGCTTAACCTAAAGTTTGAATTTTTTTGTGTTGACTGCCCGGTTTGACTTAATGACACTGTATTTGCAAACAAGCCGGCATCAATTGTTGTAAATCCAATAGCACCATACGAAGCCGGGTTTTGCGGGTTTATACTGCTATACCTGTTTATGATATTGGTGCCTGTAGAGATACCACCCATGGCCTGGTTTTGCGGCAATATCATTGGGGTAAGGTCACCAATGCCAAATTGCGAATAAGGTGAGCTTGTGTTTGCCGTAGTTTGTGCCCGGGCCTGAAATGCTGTAGCTGCAAGTAAAAATATTATAAAGAGCTTGGTATATTTAATCATTATGCTTTTGTGTAGCTGTGTTTAATCCTTTTAGAACCAGGTGAGGCTCATTTTTTATATAGGGGGCAAAGATGCTATTTTTTAACAGCGTATCAAAAAAAATACTGTCGCCCCCGGTTAGTATAATATTTAGTTCTGTTTTATCTTTTTTGTAGCTTTCAATAAAACCCGTTAATTCAAATTTTATCCCGTTTTGCACGCCCGACCGTATAGCTGTTTCGGTATCATCGCCACTATTGCTTGCAAAGCTTGCGTCCTGGTTTACAACCGGCAATGCTGCAGTGTAATGGCTAAGTGCATTATAACGCATATTTAATCCCGGCGATATGCTGCCGCCAAAATAATTTCCGCCGGCATCTATCCAATCATAAGTTATGCAGGTGCCGCCATCAATCACCAGGTTGTTTTGTTGGGGATATAAATGATTGGCCCCTATTACAGCTGCCAACCTGTCAAGCCCCAGGCTATGCGGTGTTTTATAATGGTTATGTATCCCCGTGGTCATTGCGGCATTAAAATAAATCAGCCGCGTTTTTTGTTTCAGCACGGTTTCCCATTCCCAACTTTGTTTTTTTACTGTTGATATAATGGCTTTATCAACGGTGTATCTGGTTAAAAATCCATCAAGTATCTGGTTATCAAGCGCTGTATAATGGTCAGTGTAAATTAGTTCATCCTGCTCAAATATGGCTGCTTTGGTAAAGGTGTTCCCTATATCGATAACCAAATTGGCCATCAGGCTTTAACCATTGATAATATAGATTCAAAAATTGCCAATCCATCTTCGTTAGCCAAAATTGGGTCGGCAGCACGCTCTGGATGTGGCATAAAGCCAAATACGTTGCGGGTAATGTTGGTTACTCCTGCAATATTTTCTATTGATCCGTTTGGATTAGCATCGGCGGTAATATTACCGGCCTCATCGCAATACCTAAATATTACCTGGTCATTATCATTGATAAATTTTAATACATCGGCATCAGCAAAGTAATTACCCTCGCCATGGGCCACAGGTATTTTTAAAGCGCGCTGCGGATCTATCTGTGCAGTAACCAAGCTATTGCCTGTTTGCGGTTTCATATAAATGTTACGGCAAATAAACTTACGGTTGTTGTTATGCAGTAAAGCACCCGGCAATAAACCAGCCTCTGTTAAGATCTGGAAACCGTTGCAGATACCCAATACATAACCGCCGTTGTTGGCAAACTGTATTACCTGCTCCATAATAGGCGAGAAACGTGCGATAGCGCCCGAGCGCAGATAATCGCCGAAAGAGAAACCGCCGGGCAGGATAATAAAGTCGGCACCTTGCAGGTCGTGGTCCTTATGCCAAAGGCGGACAACTTCCTGACCCATTATTTTATCTAATACGTGGATAATATCCTCATCGCAATTAGACCCCGGAAATATTACAACTCCAAATTTCATCAGCTACATTTTTTTGGTGATACCGCAAGCTATACAACAGCTCATGATAATTTCATGCTACAAATCTAATATAACAGCCGAAATTTGAACGAATGAAAAAGTTAAAAAGTGTTAAACTGAAAATATACTATACTTACCAGCAGTATAACAAACATTGTTTCGTAAAACCAACGGGCAGTGGCATATAAAAAATAATAGGCAAAAAGCACGCTAAGCGGTATTACGCACAGTAAAAAATGGGTTAAGCTAAACTCGGCCTTGATATAAAAAGACAAACCGGTTATAATAAATATAATAAACAACAGCTGGAACGATTTACGTACCTGTACATAACTTCTGAAAAATATTTGCCTTAACCGTACCACCCCCAATATTGCTATTATAATAACCGGTATAAGCACCAGGTAATTATTATAATTTATAGTTACATGGGTAGGAAACCTGGTGGTAAGCGGTGTCCAGATGGTATAAAACATGGGTAGGTTATTACTCAGGTAGTAGCCTACCGCTAAAAAGAAATATATGGTAACATAACCCATTATGCCAATTATCCACTCGCGCCATATAAAGGGCCTAAAAAGCATTAATGCCGCCCATATAGCCAGGAACAAATAAATAAACGGGAAGTAGATCAATGAGCCAATAGCTACGATCATACCAAGATCGTAAGTAATAGATTTTGCGTCGTCGCCCTTATAAAGGTCGAACAATTTATACAGCATCCATATTAGCAAGAAATTGCAGATAAGGGGTGGGCTTAAAACTAAAAACGGCGTGAACAGACCCGATAGGGTAATATACATAAGCGCTGGTAAAAAGCTTGGCTTGCTTAATAAGTTGTTTTGATTTACCAGCCTGTTAACCAGCAACGCCTGTATAAACACCAACACCCCGGCCAAAAATATATTAACTAACGGCGGGAAAGCATATTGATAAGCACCCGGTGCCAGCATGCGGGCAAATGGTTCAAGATAAGTAAACTCTAATTTTGACGGGGCGTTATAGGCATAGCCTGCACGCAACAAAAACAGTAAAATGGCCAGCCATAAAATATTTATTGGATTGTAGGTTCTGAACACATTTATCATCACTGCAATATTACTGGAAAATTGATTTATATATGTGCATTAATCAAAAATTTAGTAAATTTGGGTATATGGAAAGATTAGTGATTGATATCCCTGAAAAGAAAAGCATTGCAGTAAAACAAATGCTTAAAGATATGGGTGTGACTATACAACAAGAAAGTCATATAACCACATCCGCCTATAAACAGAAAATAGCCGCTATTTCTTCTTGGTCTGAAAATGACATTAAAGCTTTTGATGAGGGTAAAAAAGCTTTTGATGGTCTTAAAACTCAACAATGATAATTGATACCAATATATTTATTGAATACCTGCGTGCAAAAGACAAAACTGTAACTACCTTATATAAACTCTCTGATAATTCTGAACTTTTTGTTACTGCTATATGAGTTGTACATGGGTGCAACAACCGAGGAAAAGAAACTCGATATTAAAACATTAACCGAAGATCTAATTGTTTTAACCTTTAATGATTCGGTGGCTATTAAAGCTGCGGAGATTTATCACCTGTTAAAATCAAAAAATCAACTAATAGAGTTTAGAGATATTTTTATCGCAGCTACCTGCATGATTAATGATTTGCCTATAGCAACTCTAAATAAAAAACATTTTGATCGTATTGATGGGTTGATGATTGTAGAATAATTACTACCGTCCAAACTTCTTCACCATATTATGTACTATCTCTGCGGTTTCATCGGGAAAATCAACCCATACATTATTCTCGCTTTTTATCCAGTTTTTTAGATGCTGCACAAAATGATCATCAATAGCTTGCAAAACAGGTACACCTAATTTTGATGCAGCCAAGGCATTACATTGCTGTTCGTACTGCCCCTGCATAGGTATCATCATTACCTTTTTTTGCAGGAAAAGTGCTTCGGCAGGTCCTTCAAAACCACCACCGGTAAGCAGCCCATCACAACTGGCAAGGCTGATATTAAAGCCTTCGTTATTTACCGGGATCACCTGTACATTGCCGTCTGTATAAGCCGTTTTTTGTCGTTTAGAGAATATATGCCAGTGTACATCTGTTTGTTTTAATAGCGCTGCCAATTTTTTATCATCATACGCAGGCAGATAAACTGTGTAGTGGCCCAGGTTGGTGGTTTGCAGGTTACGGATCTCGCTTCGGATAACGGGTGTATGAATAAAATCGGCATATCGCTGAAAATGGAAACCGATATGATGCGCGGTAGGTGAATAATTTTTTAACAGCCATGCCCCATAACTAAACGGATTGGTACGCGGCCGCGGCGTATTTGGCGATACAAATGAACATTGGTGACTTAATGAAACCGAGGGGATGCGTTGCAGCTTGCAGGCCCAGGCACTCACAGGCTCAAAATCGTTAATGATCAAGTCGTACTCCTTTAGCGGCAGGCTGTGCATGTCGCGCCACATTTGCGGCAGGTTCATGATTTTATAGGTGGCCCATTTATCAACCCCGCCATTGGTGCCAAAAACAAAGCTTATACCATGAAATTTATATTTTAGGGGTTGCGCCAGTGATACTTCGGCTTCGGTGCCGCTTACCAGTAAATCAAGTTCGCCATACTTTTGCAGTAAAGGCACAATCTCGCGCGCGCGACTGATGTGGCCGTTTCCGGTCCCTTGTATGGCGTATAAGATCTTCATTATGTAAACAGCGCCAAATTAACAAAGATTACTTATAAAGGGTGTACCAAATATTCATATTTGTTTGTAATTGTATAAATATTAACTTCACACTATAATTATATATCTAATGACATATTCTGGTAATAAACTATTTAACCCTAATAACATTGTACTGGCAGTATTGATCCTGCTTTATGGTGCAGGGTTCTTTAGTACGCATGGATCGGATATTAAATTCTTTTGTTTTGTAATTATCCCACTCTTTTTCTTGATAACTACGAGCGAAGCTTTTTATTTTGAAACAACACCAGATGAATTGATCATAAAAAATTACCTAATACCTTTTTTAAACATTACCTATAATTTAAGTGAAATAAGCGAGGTGAAATTATTAAACACCGGTTACAGATCAACCTCAAAAGCCCGTTTAAAAGTGATAAGGGGTAACAAAGGTTCTATTGGTTTTAGGGGAGCAAGTTTAGGTATACAAGACTGGCAAGACTTGGTGACTGACCTTAGTATTAAAAAAGTTGTGGTTACACTTAGTGACAGTGGCCCTGTGGCTGAAATTGGTTTACCAGAATAATTTATATAATTAGGACGCTTCCTGCTTAAATCTTTCTAACAGTAAATTCACATCCATTTTCGCTTCCAGATCTTCAGCATCGGTTTTATCATCCTCATCAACATCGGTGTTGAATTTAGTCGCGTCGTATTTAAATATCTCCCATTGGCCGTTGTTGTATTCAAGGGCGCTAAGACTTTCTACCCAGTCGCCGCTGTTTAAGTACAATACTTTGCCGGGGTTATCGGTGGCGGTTATCTCCCGTATCTCAGCCTGGTGTATGTGGCCGCATATTACGTATTGGTATTCTTTAGCTACAGCCAGGTCGGCAGCGGTTTGCTCAAACTGGTTTATAAATTTAACAGCATCTTTAAACTTAGCCTTAACCTTTTGCGAGAAGCTCATCTTCTCGCGTCCAAGCGCCGTTAAAATCCAGTTGGTAATACTGTTTAATATAATTAAGGTATCATAACCAACAGCGCCCAATTTTGCCAGCCATTTAGAGTGTTGCATGGTAACGTCAAAAACATCGCCATGAAAAATCCAGGCTTTTTTACCGTCGATATTTAACACCACCTTATTCATCAGTTTGAACGACCCCAAATCAAAATCGGCAAATTTACGCAGCATTTCGTCGTGGTTACCGGTTAGGTAATAAACGGGTATCCCTTCGGTAATAAACTTCATAATGCGGCGCACCACTTTCATGTGTGCTTCGGGCCAATAGCTTTTACTAAACTGCCAGATATCAATAATATCCCCGTTTAGGATCAGCATTTTGGGCTTGACGCTTTTTAAATATTTAAGCAACTCTTTGGCATGGCAGCCATAGGTACCCAAATGCACATCAGATATAATGACGATATCAACCTCGCGTTTTGCCATAAAAGTTTGGGGGGATAATGTTCCGGCTGGTAGCTTTACCGGCTATATGTTGGTGATAATTTGGGGGTAAACGATCAGTCGTCGCCTTCCTCTTCATTTACAGTAAGTTCATATGGACTTAAGTAAAATACACCTACTAAAAGCAGAAGTATTATTACAACCATATATGCGTATTCAAAATGCATGATAACAGGTTTTTACAAAGGTGGTTAATGTATATTACTTTATCGTTAAGACTGCATTAAATGTAAAAGGTTTCACCTGATAGAAAATTTATTTTTTATCCGTTCAATTTGCTTTAAATGATGGTTTAAATGTACCAGTATAAACTTAAACCATTGCTGCGCGTTCATCATCCCGAAGCGCGAATGTTTAAACCGGCTAAAAGGTTTTGCATCATTTACCTTCGGGGTAATGGTTTCTACCCTTGCGCGGCATTTTATAAGCAGGTTGCGGGCTTCTTCTTTAGTTAATTTCTTTACCGGGATTTTAGCACCTTCTTCGGTGGCTTTTACTCTTGGCATATAGCCAAATAACAAAGCAAACCTACCAACAAGCGTAAGGCCCTGTTTAGTTGGCTCGCAGGTTCCGTTTGCGCAACGCTCGGCAGCAATGGTTGAACCTATGGTAGCCTGCAAGATATGCGAATAAACTTCGGCAAACGACCATCCTCCATTTGGTGGTGTTGCTTCAAACAGATCATCCGGAATGGTATCTAACTGCTTTCGATAGTTATCCAACGCGGCATCAATAGCCCGGCGCTCTTCTGCTACTTTCATAATATTAAAGTTAGCTCTTTTAAATCACTGATCTGCATTTTCACTTCATCGGGCTTTGGTGATTTAAACGGATTAAAATAAATAGCATCCATACCAAAATTTAGCGCGCCCAACACATCCGCTTCCAGGCTATCGCCTATCATCAGGCTTTCCTGTTTAGTAGTACCTGCTGCATCTATAGCAAATTGAAAAATGCCCGGATCGGGTTTGTTAACCCCTGCAATTTCTGATATAATAACGTGGGTGAAATATTTGCCAATACCCGTTCCGTTAATTTTTATATCCTGCGATTCTTTAAATCCGTTAGATATTAAATGCAGGGTATATTTACTTTGCAGATATGCCAGCGTTTCGTGCGCGTTGGGGAACAGGTTGGTTTTGGTAGGGCATAATTGCACATACTCATCCTCAAAACCATACGGGATCACATCCGGGTGAACACCCAGGTCCAGGAACGTTTGTTTAAAGCGTGCCTCGCGCAAGGTTTCTTTTGTGATATTACCTAAATGATATTCGCGCCAAAGGCGGTGGTTATTTTGAGTATAGGTCTCGATAAACACATTGGCAGATGTTAGGCCGATATTATTCAGTTTATGAATAACATATAATTCATGCAGGGTTTCTTCGGCATTTTTATCAAAATCCCAGATGGTATGGTCAAGGTCGAAGAAGATGTGGCGGTATTTTGTAGATAGAGTGTCCACTTATAATTAATAAGATTTTTTCTGAGGATGTTGTCTATTATCAAAGAAGTTAAGTAAGATCAATTTTTCTTCCTCTAAGCGATAGAACAACGTATTATGTTTAGTGATAACAAATCCACGTATTTGTTTTTCGAGATTTTCAACGGCACCCATTTCCGGATTAATAGCTAATAGTTCAATTATTTCATACGTGCGGATAACAAAGTTACGGGTTATTTTATCACCCCACTCCTGCTGTAGATAATTAATAATGGAGTTGAAACTATTGCTTGCGCGACGATTCCAGATTATGGTTTTAACCATTTCTCGTGTTCGCTTTTTACTTCTTCGTGGGTTAGTAGATTATTGCTATCAAAACTTTCGTCGTAAGCAACCAACAATTCTTGCTTTTGGCTTTCGCTCAAAGTATTCCAAAGTTGCCCCACCTTGTCGTGATTAACATTGTGGATCATTTGATAATAGTGCTGCAAAAGTTGTTCATCCTCAATGCTGTCTATCAAGTGATGAAAATCATCTTTTATCTTCATGGTATACAAATATAATCATATCCTTACCAATTAAAAAAGGGATAACTGCAAAACCTATCCCTTTTAATAAATTAAGATAGCAGTTATGTTATCTAAATGAATACGCCAAACTACCTTTTTGCATATCCGGTGCATGCCTGTCTTTATTAAATTCCATCGTCATTACCGCTTCTTCTACTTTGCGTACAAAAGCTTTATCGCGCACGGTGGTGTGGCGGCGGTCGGCACGCGCTGATATTACTTTGCCTTTTTTATTCATTACAAAGTCGATAGCCACCGTGCCATAAGCATGACCCAGGTTATTTATAGATGGTTGCATAGTAATGCTCCTGCCCTCGGGTACCTTTACATATTCTTTTTTAGGCAGTTTATCGGCAAATAGACTTACCGAACCTGTGATTAGCACGGCTGTTAATAATGTTCTGATTGTCTTTTTCATGATGCTGTGAGTTAATATTGGATATAACTCATTAGCTATGAAGTTGTTTGAACTTTCAAGATATATTAACTTTAAGTATTTATTTCAATGGGAAATAAATTATATTTAATCGCAATGGAAAACTACAATACTGCTC
>JACMRC010000414.1 GCA_014376655.1 Mucilaginibacter sp.
GCCGGGTATACCGCTAATGATGAACCTATCAGTATAAAGATTTCGGCTTCCTGGCAAATCCTTGCCGACGGTACAATCATCGGCACATCCTCGCCAAACCAAACCACATGCGCCCGTAATTGCGACCCTAACTCGCACTTCTCTCCCATTTTAAGCTCCCAACCGACAATAGGGTAAGTCAGCGTTGGCTCTATACTTGATTGTGACCGTGTGATAACCCCATGCAAATGCATTACGTTGGTTGATCCGGCGCGCTCATGAAGGTCATCAATGTTTTGGGTGATGATGGTTACGTCGTATTGCTGTTCTAACTCGGCAAGGGCAAAATGGGCGGCGTTGGGTTTAGCTGCCAAAGCATCCCTCCTGCGCATATTGTAAAAGTCCTGAACCAGTTGCGGGTTTTGCTGCCATGCCTCGGGTGTTGCCACCTTTTGTATATCATAACCTTCCCAAAGGCCGTCGCTGTCCCTGAAGGTCTTTAAACCACTCTCGGCACTAATCCCTGCTCCTGTTAATACAACTATCTTTTTCATAAATAAAGCTCATAAAAAAAGCGGCTGGCAAACACCAACCGCTTTCACTTATATCGTTTAGTAATTAAAGTGCTAACTTGTGGTTTGTACGTAGTACAGTGTACTTGCTCTTAGCCAGCTCAAAGCCACCGAATAATATCGCGCAGTATACAATATCACCATAAAGCATGTTCTTCTCAAACGGTATAGCTGCCACTAAAGACTGGCCGTAGCCTGCTAACGTATGCGGATACAAAGTACCGTATAACCATGGCAGATCCATAATTAACCAGTGGATCAACACCGCAACCAAAGATACCGCGAACACATTTAAAAAGTTTACCTTTTTAATAAGGCTGCCAATAAAAACCACTATAGCAAAGCACAAGTAAATCCATAAAGATCCACTATACCAAGCCAATTTAGATGTGTACATATAATTAATAGCCAAATCACTTAAAAACAAAGTGATCAACACAACAGCATAAGCTTTCCATTTATCAACAAAATAAACCCCTCCAAACAAGGCTATTGCGCCTACAGGCGTGAAGTTACTTAAGGCCTGGTATTTAACGTTTACTAAACGCATTGCTGCTGCCGCGATTATCAGCAACACAAGTACAACGGTACGGGTATCTATCTTTTTTAATGACATGGCGTAAAATTACGTATTAATCCTAAAATTACTAAACTATAATTTATAGTATATTATTTATTAATCAATACTATTTTACCCGGGCTAATGCCGGTAACTATCGAGTATTCCTTTTTACCTGTTTTATCAAAAGCGGTTACCGCTCCGTTTGATGCATAATCTTTAGCATCAGCAACAAATATCTCACCGGTTAACACATCGCCCGATATAGCATAAGGAGTTGTAATAACCGTACCATCTGTTATAAAGTTAGCTGATGATGCCGTTTGTGTTTTGGCATTATAAACGGCTATCTTGTTATCTGCTGTTGGATAATATATAAAGTCGCCTTGTGCGTAAATTGGCACGTTATAACCTAAACTTACAGTTGGTTTAGATTTTACTATATCTGTTTTGTCATCAATAATAGTCATACCTGCTAATACCTTATTATAGTCGCCTAATGATAAAACATACACATTATCATAAGCATCAGTAGTTACAGCTATCGGGTTGGCAATTACGGTTACTTTTTTAATTTCAGTCAATGTGGTTAGATCAATAACAGATACAGTAGTAGCAAAGTTAGGGTAATCTAATCCACCCGAGTTAGCAACATACAATTTACCATTAGCAATAGTCATTTGCTCTGGGCTGCTACCTACTGTTATGGTTTTAGTGATAGCCATAGTAGCTGTGTCAATTAAAGACAACGTGCCGCTATAAGACGTTACAAAAGCATTGGCCTTATAAAACACAACACTGCGTGGTTGATTTAAGGTGATGGTTTTTAAAACCTTTGCAGTTTTAGCATTGCTAATATATACCAGGCTTGAGTTATTTACAACTATATACATTTTTGAACCCCAGATACCAAGGTCGTTACCGGTATCGCCAAGTTTATTTGTATTTGCTGAAACAAACAGGTCAGCAGTTAAAGCTTTAGTGGTGTAATCATAATAAGTTAATGTGCTGTTATTTTTGCCGATACCACCCTGGTTCAATACATAAACGCCAGCACGTTGTGCTGTCGGCGTTTCGGGAGTTGGGGCTATTTTATCTTTATGGCATGATGCCAGTATAGTTACAAAAGCTAACGCGATAAATAAGTTGTGAAGTCTGATTTGTTTCATGAATTATTGTTTTATATAGTTATTTGAAATGAGATTCTGAATGACCGGCCAGGCATAGGGTAACTTTGCACCACCACATAGTTGGTATTAAAAAGATTGTTAACCTCGGCAGATAAACTGATAGGAAAATGATTAACACTACCCTTATAAACTACCGACGCATCGCTGATTGTATATGCGGGCATATAGTCGGCAGGCAGGTTATCATTA
>JACMRC010000050.1 GCA_014376655.1 Mucilaginibacter sp.
ACGAAGTTGTTAAACACTTTGAGGATGTTAAGCTTGAAGAAAATACCCGCCCTAAGTATGCTATTGTTGGCCGCCCTAACGTGGGTAAGTCATCAATCATCAACGCTTTAATAGGTAAAGATCGTAACATAGTTACCCCGATAGCCGGTACCACGCGCGATTCTATCCATATCCATTATAACCAATACGGTCATGATTTTATGCTGATAGACACCGCCGGCATGCGTAAAAAAACCAAGGTAAAAGAGAATATCGAATTTTACTCGGTTATGCGTACCATTAAGGCTATAGAAGAGGCTGACGTAGTTATATTGATGGTAGATGCTGTTGAAGGCATCGAGTCGCAGGATATCAATATATTTCACCTTGCCGAGAAGAATAAGAAGGGTGTAATGATAGTGGTGAATAAATGGGACTTGATTGAAAAGAACAATAAAACCACCAAAGTTTTTGAGGACATGATCAAACAAAAACTACAACCGTTTACTGATGTGCCTATTATATTCACATCAGTTACAGAAAAACAACGTGTGTTAAAAGTAATTGACGTAGCCAACACGGTTTACGAAAACAGAGCACGAAAGATCTCGACTTCAAAACTGAACGAGGTAATGCTGCCTATCATCGAGCATTATCCGCCACCATCATTAAAAGGTAAATACGTTAAAATTAAATACGTTACCCAAATAGCCGGTACATCGCCCATGTTTGCATTCTTTTGCAACCTGCCGCAATATGTTAAAGAGCCGTACTACAGGTTTATAGAGAACAAGCTAAGAGAGAACTTTGAGTTTAGCGGAGCGCCTATCCAGGTGTGGTTTAGACAAAAATAATGTGCAGATATGCAAATGTGCGTATGTGCAGATGCTTGAATAGTTTTTGAGTTTGGTAACAGATGTGCTAATCAAATCATTTGCACATCTGCATATCCACGCATTTGCACATCCTAAAGAGCTTCCACCGCTCTTTTCACCGCTACATCATTAGTGTTAATGGTTTTAAAGTAGGCCTCGTCGCCCCATTTAAAGCGTGCGGCGTAGGCCTTTAGCACAGTCTTGATGTTTTCTTTTGATGCCATTAATTCGCGCGGGTTCATGTCCTTTATCGTTTTTGATGAGTAGCCGATAAAATTGCCAAAGTCCGCATCAGTTATTTTATAATCCTTGAAGAAGCTGTCGGCTGTATAGTTTTTTAATATTGGCTGCATGCAGTCTATCACATAAGCGCTAAAGAGCTGGTTGTTGCTTAGCTCCCTAATCATGTAGGCATTTTGCGTCGTATCTGCAGGTACAAAAATATCAGGCATGATGCCCCCGCCACTAAAAACCTTTCGCCCGTTTGTGGTATGAAACTTGGTGGGCTGATTAAAAGCGCTATCCTTTAAACTGTTCTCTTCCGAAAATAACTCGCCTTTACGCATGCGTTGCGCCAGCTCGGCACGGTAGCTTTCTACCCCAGCACTATATGATTTTTGAATAGACCGGCCCGAAGGTGTATAGTAACGTGCGATAGTCAGGTTAACTGCCGAGCCGTCCGGAAAAGCAAACTGCTCTTGCACCAAACCTTTGCCAAACGACCGGCGACCTACAATAACAGCACGGTCAAGATCCTGTAATGCACCCGCCAGTATTTCGCTGGCCGAAGCAGAATACTCATCTATCAGCACAGCTAATTTGCCATTCTGGAAATTACCGGAGTCTGTCGCGAAGTAATCTGTACGTGGGTCATGAACCCCTTTGGTGTAAACTATCAGCTGCTTTTTGGTTAAAAATTCATCGGCCAGGGCTGTAGCGGTATTCAAATAGCCGCCGCCATTGCCCCGGATATCCAGCACCAGCTGTTTCATGCCGTCAATCTTTAACTTTACTAATGCCTTGCGGAAATCGGCATCGGTAGTTGATGCAAACTTGCTTATTTTGATGTAGCCCGTTGCCTGGTTTAACATATAGGCGGCGTCCATACTGCTTAGGTCAACATGGTCGCGCTTAATATTATAAAATTTAGTGGTTTTGCTTCCCCCCGGTAATACCGCCATTAACAATTGCGAATCTTTTACACCCCTGAAAATCTTACTGACCTTGCTAACCGTAAGGTGCGTGCCCGAGAAACCTTTATGATCTACCTCAATTACGCGGTCGCCGGGCAGTACGCCGGCTTTAGCTGCAGGGCCGTTAGTGCTAACCTGGGTAATAATTAAAGTATCGCGCAGCAAAATATATTCAACACCAATGCCGGTAAAGCCGCCTTCTAAGCGTTCGTTAATTGAGGATGCTTGCTGTGCCGGTAAATAAAGCGAATGTGGATCAAGATTTTGTAAAAGATTATTAACGGTTGAGCCTTCAATGCTGTCCACATCTATCGAGTCGACATAGTTATGCCTTACCAGGTCTAAAACCTTGGAAACTTTATCCTTGCCATCAAGAGAAATTCTGGTATTCAGGTCTTTATTAGTTACCAAAATACCAATAAACACCCCCAGTAAAAGCAGAATAACCGACCTGAAAATAATGCCTGCTGCTCTCTTCATAAAAATCTATTACAAAACTACTGATTTGTGCCCATAGCGTTGTAATTACTTAGCTCATTAATTAAACCATATCAGGAATTTTACCGAATTTTGGCAAAAAATAGCCAACAAATGCAAAATACCACCGAAAAAGAATCGAACTACAACAACTTGGATAAGATGAGTGTAGCCGAAATTCTGAAGGATATAAATTACGAAGATAAAACCGTAGCAGTTTCTGTAAGTAAGGCACTGCCGCAGATTGAGAAGTTGGCGGTGGTTGTTACCGAACGAATGAAAGCTGGTGGCCGCTTATTTTATATTGGAGCAGGCACCAGCGGCAGGTTAGGTGTGGTCGACGCATCGGAATGCCCGCCAACTTTTGGTGTTCCGTTTGATATGGTGGTAGGTATTATTGCCGGTGGCGATGGTGCGATACGTAAAGCGGTAGAGTTTGCAGAGGATGATGCTGAGCAAGCCTGGAAAGATCTGTCGGCCTATAATATTACCGATAAAGATGTAGTGGTTGGTATAGCGGCATCGGGCACTACGCCTTATGTTATTGGCGGCTTAAAAGCGGCTAATCAAAATAAAATAGCCACCGGTTGCGTTGTTTGTTACAGT
>JACMRC010000415.1 GCA_014376655.1 Mucilaginibacter sp.
AAGCCCTCGCCGGGGATATAGTTTTTATTGCGTGCCTCAACAATTGAGGCCAGCCATTCTTCGGGTTTGTTGTTATCCCTGGGGTTATCCAACTCCTGCCATTGTTCAATAAGCTTACCCCCGGTGTACGACCGTACAACCCTATTGCTAAGTAATTTTAATATAGTTTGCGATGGCTGCATAATTGGTATTGGCAGCTAAATGTCGGTAAAATAAATGAACAGGGTCAATGCGCTTTGCGGCGTAGCTAAGTAAAATAATTATTACGAAACCGATTTCTTGGCTTTATTGTCGTCTTTTTAAGAAATAAATAAGTTTTTATTGAGAATTTGGGGTTTATTTGCCTGAATAACACTCACGTATCAGTAACTGATAGCAACAACAACCAATTATTCCATACGGATGAAAAAATACGCTTACATATTTTTAGCATTGCTGGCAGCAGCTGTTTTGTACCAATGTACAACTCATAAGCTGTTAATGTCGCCACTTACCAATAACCCGCCAAAGGCTGATATCAATTCATCGCCGGTTGTACCTGCTAACGAGTCGATAGGCAAAATGAAGCTGGAGCCGGGTATGAACATATCGCTGGTAGCTTCCGAGCCATTGGTAAGCACGCCGGTAGCCATGACGTTTGACAAAAAAGGCCGCATCTGGGTATTGGAGATGGAAGATTACATGCCCGATACCACCGGTAAGGGCGAGAACGAGCCATTAGGTAAAGTAGCCGTATTAACAGATAAAAACAATGACGGCGTAATGGACGAGCGCAAAGTGGTTATTGATTCGCTGGTAATGCCGCGTGCCTTTTGTTTAATAGAAAACGGCATATTGGTTGCCGAGCCCCCACGCCTTTACTACTACGACCTGGTTAACGATAAACCCGTACACCGCATATTAATTGATGACAAATATACCGTAGGTGGTAATGTGGAACACCAGCCAAATGGCCTTTACCGTGGGTTGGATAACTGGATTTATAATGCTAACTCAGAGAAACGTTATCGCAAAAAAGGCGATAAATGGTTGATAGAAACCGCACACGGCAAGGGCCAGTGGGGTATTACCCAGGACGACCAGGGCCGTATGTATGCCAACGATAACTCGGCCAATTTATACGGCGACTTTTTCCCGCCAAGTTTAGGGTTGGGCAATAAAAACCTAAAGAGTGCAGCCGGATTTAACGAGCATACCGTACCCGATAACCGTACATTCCCAATAAGGCCAACCCCGGGCGTTAACCGGGGTTATATGAAAGGTGTTTTAGATGATAGCCTGCGCCTGGTAAACTTTACTGCGGCTTGCGGGCCAATGATCTATCGTGGTGGGTTGTTTGGCCCCGGTTATCAATTTAATGCTTTTGTTGCCGAGCCATCTGCCAACTTAATAAAGCGCGATATCCTTACAGAGAAAGGTTATGTGGTTAAAGGAACCGAGGCTTACCATGGCCGCGAGTTTTTGGCGAGTGTTGATGAACGCTTTCGCCCGGTAAGTTTGTATGACGGGCCTGACGGTGCCCTATATATTGTTGATATGTACCGTGGTATCATCCAGCATAAAACGTATTTAACACCATATTTAGCAGGCCAGATAGGTAAACGTAGTTTAATCAAACCCCTGTCATGCGGCAGATTATACAAGGTTTATCCGGCAGGTAAAAAACTGGCAAGCGTTACTTTCCCCGAAGATCCGATCAAGTTGGTGGCTTTGTTAGGCAATGCTAATGGTTATGTGCGCGATAAGGCGCAACAGATACTGGTTGATGCCAAACCACAACAAGCTATCCCTGCTTTAAAGGAAGCTTTAAAATCAACAAACCCTCTTTTTGTTACACATGCTTTGTGGACATTAGAAGGTTTTGCCGAATTAAAGGCTGATGAAGTGTTAGCCTTACTGCAATCGCCACAATGGAATATCAGGATGCAGGCATTAACAGCATCGCCAACGGTTATCGCCCAAAGCAATTACAAGCAGTTTGTGCCCATATTAACACAAATGGTTAATGACACCACAGCGGCACCTTATGTAGGCTTTGTAACCAACGCAATAAAAACGTACGACCAAAAAGCGGCTGATAATATATTATTCGCCCTGGCAAAACGTCACCCTAAAAACAATTATGTGGCCGATGCCATTGTATCAACTTTACAAGGCCGCGAACAGGCTTTCGAAAAAGAAATGCTTACCTATTTGCCTGATACCGGCCTTACGGTTAATAAACGCATTAACCGGGTAGTTGTGGCTATTGAAGACGCTAAACTAAACAGCGACCCTAAACTGATGGCTAAATACTACCCGCGCGGTGTTGCTATTTACGGCACCGTTTGTAAAACCTGTCATGGCGATGATGGTAACGGCGTTATCGCATTAGCGCCGCCGTTAAATAAATCAGAAATTGTAAATGGCAATAAAACCGTTATGATCTCTATTTTATTGAAAGGCTTAAGCGGGCCGGTTAAGATTGCAGGCCATCTTTATAAATCACCAGAGATTGCGGGCGAAATGCCGGGCTTTGCCGATAATAAAGACTTCACAGATGATGACCTGGCGCAGGTAATGAACTTTGTGCGCCGTTCATGGCAAAATAAGGGCGATAAGGTTAACCCGATAGATGTAAAAACGCTTCGAACTAAACTGGCTTCGCGTCAAAAGGTATTTACTATTGAAGAGTTGAGCGCGCCGGTTAAAGCTGACGCGTCGATAAAAACTAACTAACGCAACACACTAAACTTACGAAGTTTTTAAATGGCGAAGCCCTCAATGAGGCCTTAAAAAACTAATAATATCGAATTAAACTTCGTAGGTTTAACTTCTGTCAGCATTGTTAACTTTTGATTGATAGGTGATAATTTAAAATAATTGTTAAATTTATATCACCAATTAATTATGTGGATACAACCTGTTGATCCCCTGCATAACCTTAGGCTGTCTGCATTTGTTGCAATAATACCTGTATTGGTTATTTTCTGGGCACTAATCATCAAAAAAACTAAAGGGTACAAAGCCAGTTTGATGGCTTGTGCCGTGGCCATATTATTGGCGCTTACTGTTTATGGCATGCCGGTTAAGCTGGCGGTGCTATCCGTAGCAAACGGTGCGCTTTATGGTTTCTTCCCAATCTGCTGGATAGTAATTAGCGCGGTGTTTTTATTTAATCTTACGGTTAAAGCCGGGCAGTTCGAGGTTATTAAACATTCCATGGCATCTATCACCGCCGACAGGCGTTTGCAGGCCATACTCATCGCATTTTCATTCGGCGCGTTTTTAGAGGGTACTGCCGGTTTTGGTGCGCCGGTAGCTATATCGGCAGCTATGTTGGTGGGGTTGGAGTTTGATGCAATGTACGCCACGGGATTGTGTTTATTGGCTAATACCGTACCCGTAGCATTTGGTTCGGTGGGCATCCCGGTAGCAGTGGCTTCGCAGGTTTCAGGCTTGCCCGAAATGGAGATCTCGCAAATGATAGGCCGTACGCTGCCCATCCTTTCGTTAATCACCCCGCTTTATTTGGTCATGATAATGGCAGGCTTTAAAAAGTCGATGGAAGTGTTGCCGGCAATATTGGTGTCAGGTGGGTCATTTGCTGTCCTGCAGTTTGTAACCTCTAATTTCCTGGGGCCGGCGTTGCCTGATATTGTTGCCGGTATAGGCTCAATAATATGCCTGGTAGTATTCTTGAAATTCTGGAAACCTAAAACCATCTGGCGCTTTGCTAATGAGCGGTCTCCATTAAAAATTGTAAAGGAAGATTATACGCTTAATGAAGTAATTACCGCGTGGTCGCCGTTTTTATTGCTGACTGTAGTTATACTAACCTGGGGGCTACCGCCGGTAAAAGAGTTCCTGAATGCAAAAAGCCAGCTGCAATTTAACTTTCCTGGATTGCACAATGCCATAGTCGATTTATCC
>JACMRC010000416.1 GCA_014376655.1 Mucilaginibacter sp.
CATCAACAAAAAGACCATCGACATAAAAGAACACGAGGCTTTGCTGCGCCTGTCGGGCCGCGACGCGCGTAAGCTGTTAAATATATTCGAGCTGTTGGTAAACGCCATATCGGGCAAAAAGATAGAGCTCACCAATAAAATAGTGCTTGACCATGTGCAGCAAAACATGGCACTATATGATAAAGCCGGCGAGCAGCATTATGATATCATATCGGCCTTTATAAAATCTATGCGCGGCAGCGACCCTAACGGCGCGGTTTACTGGCTGGCAAGGATGATTGCCGGTGGCGAGGACCCGTTATTTATTGCGAGGCGGATGTTGATCCTATCATCAGAAGATATTGGCAATGCCAACCCCAATGCGCTATTGCTGGCACAGGCCTGCTTTAACTCCGTTAATGTAATTGGGATGCCCGAGTCGCAATTGATCTTATCGCAAACAGCTATATACCTCGCTACATCGGCCAAAAGTAATTCGGCAACTACTGCAATTGGTGCTGCCATGAGCCTGGTAAAACAAACCGGCGACCTACCTGTGCCGCTGCACCTACGCAATGCCCCCACCAAGTTAATGAAGAATATTGGTTATGGTAAGGACTATAAGTATGCCCATAATTTTGAAGGCAACTTTGTTAATCTCAACTTTTTACCCGATGCCATAAAAGGCACAAAAATTTACGAACCGGGTAACAACCCAAGGGAGTACGAGTCAAAAGAGAGGTTAAAGAAACTATGGGGCGATAAGTACAAGTATTAACCCACGTTTTCCTTTTATCTTAATTTATTTAATTATTATTACAGTAATTAAAATCTCATTCGGCATAGCGGGTATAATATGATTTCAACTTTCTTTAGTCACGAATTAAAAGCTTTCTGGCGCACCAAAAATGCTGGTAAAAACGTAGCAGTCCGCATAATAATGTCGGTATTAATTTTAATATTGATGTTATATGTTGTGGCTGCCGGGTTTTTCATGGACATGATCTTAAAAAAAGTATTCCCTCATGAGTCATTGATATTTTCGTTTTGCGGTTTCGTGCTTATTTATTTTATAGGCGAACTGCTATCGAGAATCCAGTTACAGGAGCTGCCAACTTTAAGAGTTCAACCTTATTTACAGCTGCCAGTTAACCGCAATACTATTGTTGGGTACCTGGCATTTACCTCGCTTTTTTCAGTTTTCAACTTATGGCCGATCCTATTATTCTGGCCGTTCATTTTTAAGATTATTTTGCATGATGCCGGCGGTATAGCTGCATTAGGTTTTATCATCGCCATATTGGGAATCTCTATATTTAATAACTACCTGGCCTTATATATCAAACGCAAAGCAAACATAAACGGTTGGATATTTATAATTTCTTCCGCCGTGTTAATATTAGTAATGCTGGGCGATTTTATGTGGCATTTATATTCTATCAGAAACCTGTCATACCTGTTTTTTGGGAATTTAATTAAACAGCCGATCCTTGCACTTATCCCGGTGTTTATGGGAGTAGTTATGTATTACCTGAATTTTTTATACTTAAAACAAAACCTGTACCTCGAAGAACTTATCACCAAAAAGGATAAATATAAAAGCAGTACAGAGTATCCTATATTAAGTTATTTTGGCGCAACCGGCGATTTGGTTGCCAACGAAGTAAAGCTGATACTGCGCAACAAACGCCCTCGTTCGGCCCTTACAATGTCTTTGTTTTTCCTGTTGTATGGTTTAATGTTTTATGCTAATCCTGGTTTTAAAAATTCAAGCGGCGACACTATGAAAGTTTTTGCCGGTATGTTTATGACAGGGTTCTTCATCATTAGCTACGGTCAGTTTATGTTTAGCTGGCAGGCCTCGCACTTTGATGGTTTAATGGTAAGTAAAGTTAAATTCACCAACTTTTTAAAAGGCAAGTATTTAATGTTTACCGTAGCCAGCACGGTTACGTTTATTTTAACTACTCCCTACGTATATTTTGGCTGGCGGGTATTATTGGTACACTTTGTAATGTATTTATGGAACCTGGGTATAACTACCAACATTGTGTTATTTTTTGCAAACCGCAATGCTAAGCGGATCGATCTAAGTAAAGGCGCGTCGTTTAACTGGGAAGGCGTTGGGGCAACACAATTGTTAATGTCGTTCCTGCTGTTTTTGCCGCCGTTGATAGTTTACCTGCCGTTTAAAATATTGGGGTATCCAAACCTGGCGCTGGCGCTTATTACGATGGTTGGTATAATAGGGATGCTTACCCGTAGCTTCTTCATTAAGTTTTTGGAAGCGGATTTTTACAAACGAAAATTTACAATACTTGACGGTTTTAGAAACAAATAATAATGATACAAGTAAAAGATCTTAAGAAAGTTTATAGCGGCGTTATCGTTGTAAATATACCAGGGTTAGAAATAAAACAAGGCGAAAGCATAGGCCTGGTTGGTAATAACGGGGCCGGTAAAACAACATTGTTCCGCATGATACTGGACCTTATACGCCCGGAAAGCGGCCAGGTACTATCAAAAGGTGAACCGGTTGCTGGCGGCGAAAGCTGGAAAAACTATACTGCATCTTATCTTGATGAGGGCTTTTTAATAGACTACCTTACACCCGAAGAATACTTTTACTTCATAGGCGGCTTGCACCAGCAAACCCGCGCGCATGTGGATGATTTTTTAGCGGGTTATGCCGATTTCTTTAACGGCGAGATCTTGAAGCGCGGTAAATATATCCGCGACCTGTCAAAAGGAAATCAAACCAAAGTGGGCATAGCATCATGTATGTTGCAAAACCCCGAGATCTTGATGCTGGATGAGCCTTTTGCCAATATCGACCCAACCACACAATTCAGGTTGAAAAATATGATTAAAGAGGTCATAAAAAAAGGTGTTACCACGCTGGTATCAAGCCATGACCTTAACCACGTTACTGATGTTTGTGACCGCATATTGCTAATGGAAAAAGGCAAAATCATTAAAGACATTGCCACTAATTCGTCTACGCTGTCTGAGTTGGAACAGTATTTTGCTATCGGGCAAACAGCTGCGCCTGCCGGACTCATTATTGATAAAGAGGAAAATCATTAATAAATAACCCTTTTGTCATTGCGAGGAACGAAGTAATCGCAAGGATGCAATACGGATAATAGTCCGCGATTGCCACGCTTCGCTCGCAATGACATAGCTTTTTTATGTACACCATCCGCCAGGCAACCGTTTACGACGTAGATATCATACGACAATTGGCCAACGAGATTTGGTGGCCAACCTATTCTCCCATACTTGAAAAAGAGCAAATAGAATTTATGTTAGGCGAGATCTACTCGCATAAAAAGCTTACTACCCAAATAGACCAAGGCCTGCAAACCTTCTTGTTGTTATCAGAAGGTGAGGTACCGGTTGCATTTGCTGCATATTCGCAACGGGAGGATGATCCGGATATTTATAAGCTGCACAAGATCTATTGCCTGCCATCAACTCAGGGCAAAGGTTATGGTAAGATCTTGTTAAATGAAGTTATCGGCAAAGTGGTTGAAGCCGAAAAGAGCGTTTTAGAGCTTAATGTAAATCGCTATAACAACGCCAAAAATTTCTACGAAAAAATGGGCTTTAGCATTGCGTACGAGGAGGACATTGCCATTGGCCCGTATTGGATGAACGATTATGTTATGCGGATGGAGTTATAAACTATAACACTGCCGTTTGCACATCAATAGGCGTTCGCTTTACATAGTTTATCCCGGTCCGCATCATGTATAGGCCATAGCAAGTTGTAGAAAAGGCCATGCCAATACCTACAAACAAAATAATATGTGCCGGTGTCATACTTTTATTTAGCGTGAATGCAATGCCACAAATA
>JACMRC010000417.1 GCA_014376655.1 Mucilaginibacter sp.
ACGCGAATTTTCAAGGTAGTATCTAAAAAAGAAGATATAAGCGGCGTTGGGAAAGTGATTGCTTTTTACCTGCCAATTTATTTTATCTGGACTATCGTCGTAACTTTTATATTTCCGTTGATATTTGGATTTAAATAAATAGATCGTATCCGATTTAACAAAAGCCTGTCTGCATAATTCAGATACGCTTTTGTTTTTAGATTCGACCTTTTCTATTTCGCAGCGGGATACCACTCCCTCAATCTTACCTCGATATTTTTATCGCCGGTATTAACCAGGCTTTTAAATTCTTCAACGTTTTGGCCTCGGTAGTGATATGGATAGATCACTTTTGGCTTAAATGCCAGTACACCACTCGCGGCAGTTTTAACATCCATAGTATACGGCAGGTTCATACAAACAAAAGCGATATCAATACCTTTCAATGCACGCATCTCAGAGATATCGGCTGTATCGCCTGATATATAAACAGTTTTATCGCCTATGGTTAAAACGTATCCATTACCCCTGCCTTTGGTGTGCATAGCAGTTGGCGATTCGGGCAAATTATACATTGGTATAGCAGTAATTTTGAAACCGATCTGGTTAATGGTTTCGCCGTTTTTAAGGATGGTAAGTTTAGTTTTATCAGTTGTTGCAGGCAGCTTATCGGCTACCGCTTGCGGCACAACCAACACAGCATGAGCCGTATTTACAGCATCAATTGTTTTTGGATCGAGGTGATCGCCATGTATATCTGTTATAAGGATCATATCAGGGGCTGCAAGGCCTTTAAACGCATCGGTACCTCCCGTTGGGTCTACATAAATATTTTTGCCCTGGTAGCTCAATACAAGCGTAGCATGGGTAATGGGCTGGATAGTTAGTTCGCCGCCTTTAACCTTTTCGTGATCGGCTGCGGGGCGTTGCGCTTTAGCTGATAAGATACCTAATGACGCAATTAGTGTCAGAATGAATTTGAATTTCATGGTGTTGATTTGTTGGTTTTTGTTATTTAACTAATGAGTTGATTTCAATGTTTGAAGATAGCGTTATTTTATATTATGCCCTATCGCAATGTACGCCTCGTTTGTAAAAACAATGTTAACTGATATTCAAATTAAATTAATTGACTATTTTTCCATTCGATACTAAAGTATCAGCCAATAAACCAATATAACCCTTACCAAAATAATGACTAACAACCGACCAAATAGCGACGGCGAACCGGGTATTAATACCTCGTTTTCACGAAGAAACTTTATACAGAACTGCGTTGTGGGCACTATTGCTTTAAGCTCAGGCTCATTATTGGGTTGCCTGGCTACGCATAAAGCAGCCGGGCAACGTGGTGCTGCAGGGTTATCATTTTCTTTAGATCAGAATTGGTTGTTTGGTGGTAAGTTTATGGAGGCTGCCCTTTCGTCGGGATTTAATGACTCAACTTTTAAACAGATCGCTCTTCCGCACGTAGTGTCTGATCTTTCATGGCAGGATTGGGACGAAAAGAAATGGCAGGACGTATGGATCTATCGCCGGCATTTTACTATACCCGAAAACCTACAGGGTATGCGGATCTTTGTAAAGTTTGATGGTGTAATGGTTAGCGCGTCGCCGAGTATAAACGGGCATGCATTACCTACCCACCTTGGCGGTTATTTACCTTTTCAATATGAGATCACCGAGCATATTAAAGCAGGCGATAATATATTGGCCGTAAAAGTAGATGCACGTTGGAGCAATGTACCGCCCGATGGCTCAAAAAATGGTGCAAAGGCTGTGGACTATATGGAGGTTGGCGGCATCCACCGTTCGGTTAGTTTACAGGCCGTACCTAAAATATATGTTAGCGATGTATTTGCCAAGCCTGTTGATGTACTAACAACAAACCGCAGGATAGCTCTTAATTGCACTGTTGATGTGGCCATGCTGCCGGGCAAAACTGTTAGGCTGCAAGTTGAAATGAAGGATGGAGACACTGTCATCACTCAAACAGAGCAGGACTTAGCTATAGCAAAGACCGGGCAAACAGAAGTATCATTAACGCTATCCGGCCTTCATAACATTACACTTTGGGATGTTGATAATCCTAAACTATACGATATAGTAACAACTTTACTTATAGATGGGCAACCGTTACACAATCACAATACACGCATTGGTGTACGCGATGCCAAGTTTAAGTTAGACGGTTTCTTTTTAAACGGACGAAGGTTACAACTTTTCGGACTGAACCGACACGAGGTTTATCCCTACGTTGGTTTTGCCATGCCTGCAAGGGTTATGCGTAAAGATGCCGAAATATTAAAACATGACTTTAATTGCAATGTGGTACGCTGTTCGCACTACCCGCAAAACGATGCCTTTTTAGATGCTTGTGATGAATTGGGTTTAATGGTATGGGAAGAAGTACCTGGCTGGCAATATATTGGTAATGATGAGTGGAAGGAGATCTTGCTGCAAAATACAAGAGACATGGTACTACGCGATCGTAACCGTCCGTCCATTATCATTTGGGGCACGCGGGTAAATGAGTCGGCTAATGATGAGGGACTTTACAGTAAAACAAGGGCGATAGCCAAAACATTAGATGATTCAAGACCTACATCGGGCTCTATGACACCCGATTCAAGAAAGGATTGGAAGCAAACCTGGCATGAAGATGTTTTTGCGTTCGACGATTATCATGCCGAACCTAACGGCAGTGGCACCGTAGGGATCTTGCCCGCAGTTGAAGGTTACCCTTATTTCCTGGCCGAAGCGGTTGGACAATTTAACTACCCGGCAGGTAAATATTTTAATAGCTACTATCGCCGGGCAGCAGAAGCTAAAGTACAGCAAAACCAGGCAATTGCCCATGCCCAGGCCCATAACAAATCAGCCGCCGACCCAAGAAATGGCGGCGTAATAGCCTGGTGCGCGTTTGAGTATTCAAGTTTATTAAATCAATACCGGGCTGTTAAATACCCCGGTGTATCGGATGTTTTCAGGATCCCAAAGTTGGGCGCGTCGTTTTATATGTCGCAGGGCGATCCAAAGAAGACTGCCGTTATCCATCCAAACTTTTATTGGGATTTTAGTAATCGCACCCCAACAGGGCCCGGCAAAGGCGCTTCCATATTTTCAAACTGCGATGAGTTAAAATTAGCTATAGATGGCCAACCATATATCACTGTAAAACCCGACACCAAAAACTACGCAAACTTAAAGCATGCACCCTTCTTTGTCGACCTGGAGTTTGCGGACAAAAAACCTGTAGAACTAATAATTGATGGTTATATTAACGGATCCAAAGTTTGCTCGCGCTCATTTTCTTCGGATCATAAGCAAGACCAGTTTTCGGTTATTGTGGATGATAAAGAAATATCAGGCGACGGTTGTGATGCTACGCGGGTTGTATTTAGGGTGACGGATAAATTTGGCGCGCAAAAGCCCTTTGCAGATGGAAAAGTTGACTTTACTTTAACAGGGCCAGGTATAATTGTAGGCGATAACCCGTTCAATTTAAAAGAGAGCGGCGGTGCGGCGGCAATATGGGTAAAAGCGCAACCCAAAACATCAGGACATATATCCTTAAAGGCAACGCACGAAGCGTTTGGCAGCAAAACCATAGTCATCGACATTAAAGCTGCAAATTGGGCAACAAATATTTAAGCTATACTATTGTTTCCAAATGGCTCGGTAGTTAAACCGCCTGTTTGGTGCGCTATCGCCACTGGTGCTTAGGGATATTGGGTC
>JACMRC010000051.1 GCA_014376655.1 Mucilaginibacter sp.
AGCAATTAATGCCTGTAAAACATCTTTATCTACCGGCCAAAAAATAAATTTCTCTTCAAATACCTGATCGGCCAGGGTTGATTTTAGGATAACCTTTTTGAAGATGAATTTAATGATGTCCTTATCGGTCTGGATGGTATCACCTGTCTTTGCAAGATATTCCGCATACTCAGGGGCGCTTTTTAGATTGGTAAATAAGGTTTTTACCAATTCGGGTTCAAACGACCACTCAACTTTATATTTTTTTACCCCGGCTAAAAACTCTTTATTTTCATTTAATGATAAGGTAAACCTGTTGGATAATATCTTTAAATTAGCATTAAGGTCATCGGCAGTAGGCAGGTGTTTGTGTGCGCGGTCTGTAGCGTCCCTATCTGCATAACCCACCACTTCTGATATAAGGGATAGCATCCAAATGTACATTTCATAGACTTCGTCTATGCTTCCTAATAAATTTTTTTCCTGCTGTTTGATATTACCCGCACCCGTTTGGTGATATGCGTATAATGACTGTAATACTTTTACCCGTAGGTGCCTTCTGTTTAACATGTTTGTAAGAACGATTTAGGAATTGATTCCTGTGATTTGTGATTTATTTAATAGCTTGATTTTACTTTGTTAATGTCTGCAATACGTTTTTCAACAATTTTATTTGCCGCAAGTATGGTAGAAATACTTTCGGCTTTAGAAAGTTTTAAAACATTGCGAGTTGCCTCGTAAATATTTTCTGTTAGCTGTAATGAGCGCTTTTTACTAAAGCCCATTAATTCAGAGTAGCAGTTAATAACGCCACCGGCATTTATAACGTAGTCGGGCGCAAATATAATACCTTTATCCAGTAATAATTGCCCGTGTTCCTCTTCATCGGCCAATTGGTTATTTGCCGATCCTGCTATAATGCTGCAATTAAGCTTATTTATAGTTTCTGTATTAATGGTACCACCCAAAGCACAAGGCGAATAAATATCAGCATCTATATCAAAAATACTATTGTTTGATATAGCCTCTGCACCGTATTTTTTTGATACCTGGCGTGTGCGTTCCTCGTTAATATCGCTTATATAAACTTTTACGTTCTCGTCGCGCAGCAATTTTACCAGGTTTTCGCCCACATGGCCAATACCCTGCACAATTACCGATTTTCCGGTTAAACTATCTGTGCCAAAAACCTCTTTTACTGATGCTTTTATCCCCATAAAAACACCCATTGCCGCAATTGGTGCCGGGTCGCCGCTGCCGCCTATACTTTCTGGCAAGCCTGCAACGTGGTCGGTCTCCATCTTGATATATTCCATATCGCGGGGATTGGTGCCTACATCTTCGCCGGCTATAAACTCGCCGTTAAGGTTTTTTACAAAGCGGCCAAACTTGCGCAATAGGGCCTCGGTTTTGTCTTTACGCGAATCGCCAATAATAACAGCGCTGCCGCCACCCAAATTAAGGCCCGATATAGCTGCTTTATAAGTCATGCTGCGCGAAAGGCGCAAAACATCAGCCAGTGCTTCATGTTCCGTTTTATAGGTCCACATACGTACACCACCCAAGGCAGGGCCCAGTATGGTATTATGGATAGCTATTATTGCTTTTAAGCCGGTGTCAGGGTCGCTGCAGTAAACAACTTTTTTATGCCCGCAGTCTTCCAGCTGGCTAAAAATTGAATCGGTGGGTTTTACGATCGACATGTATTGTTTTAAAGGCACAGCAAAAGTAGGTATTTTTTTAACGCGACAAAGTTTTATATATAAAAATAGGGCCTCACCCCAACCCCTCTCCAAAAGAGAGGGGCTTTTCGATGCAAAATCTAAAAAAGTCCTCTCCCTTGGAGAGGATTTAGGTGAGGCTATACGTACATTTGGCTTATGGCTATTATTATTGAAACCGAAAGATTAATTGTCAGGGAGTTTTTACCCGTAGAACTGGAAACCTACCTGAACCACTTTATTGACGAAAGAGTACTGCAATACATACCCAAACGCAGCCGCGAAGAGCGTATTGGCATTTTTAATAATGCGCTAATACAATACGCAACTACCAAAACAAAAGGCATTTGGGGCATTTTTCACAAAGCCGATGGTAGCTTTATGGGCAGCTGCTTGTTGCGCCAATTTGCTGATGACCCAGGGGTAATTGAACTTGGCTACAGTCTAAATCATGAGCATTGGGGTAAAGGTGTAGCTTCTGAAATGGCAACTGGTATGAAAACTCATTGCTTTACAGATACTGCGGTTGCAGAAATAGTAGCGGTTACCGATCTGGCAAACACAGGCTCGCAGCACGTTTTAGAGAAGGCGGGGTTAAAACGTGTGGATAATTTGATGAGGAACGGCGAAGAGCTGGCATATTTTAGATTGAAAAAAGTTCTAAACGATGTTAAAGAAGCTGTAAACGAAATGAACGAAGTATTGAGTGGTAAAATTAAGCCTCGTGATGCTGATGACTTATTGAATGAATTATAAAAAACCGATTCTATAACTGTATTTTTGTTCATCAATGAAGGATCTTGCTTACCTTAATAAATTCTTTATAAAATACCGCTGGCACCTTATACCGGGTGTGCTGTTTGTTATTATATCTAATATTTTTAGCGTACTACCTGCCCAGGTTATCCGCGTAGCTTTCGATCTGGTTACCGAAAATATTGGCACTTACCAGCTTTTTGCAGGGTTTGACCGGCAGAGTATGATCTACGATATCTTTGGCTCAAGCCTGTTATTATTTGGCGTATTGGTATTAGTACTGGCTTTACTAAGTGGGCTATTCCTGTTTTTTATGCGGCAAACCCTGATCCTCATGTCGCGCCATATTGAGTACGACCTGAAGAACGACATCTATCATCATTACCAAGCCCTCTCACTGGCCTTTTACCGCCGCCATAATACCGGCGACCTGATGAACCGCGCTACCGAAGACGTAAGCCGGGTACGTATGTACATTGGTCCTGGTATTATGTATACTATTAATACGGTGGTACGTTTTATTTTGGTGATCTATGCCATGCTTACTGTAAACGTGCGGCTGGCCGTTTTTTCGATATTGCCCATGCCCATATTGGCGGCCATGATATATTACGTAAGTAATGTGATCAATTTCCGCAGCGAAAAAATACAGGAGCGATTGTCGGTTCTTTCAAGCTTTGTTCAAGAAAATTTTTCGGGTATCCGCATCATGAAATCGTACGTTCGCGAAGGCTCGGTGCGGCAGAAATTCGCTTTGGAAAGCGAGGATTATAAAACGCATTCGATGGGCTTGGTTAAGGTGCAGGCTTTGTTTTACCCACTAATGATGTTACTGGTTGGCTTGAGTAATATTATCACCATATTTATTGGCGGCATAGAGGTAATGAAAGGTAACATCACCCCCGGCAATATTGCCGAGTTTTTGGTATATCTTAATCTGCTTACCTTCCCCGTAATGGCTTTGGGTTGGGTAACGGCTATTATACAACGCGCGGCGGCCTCGCAAAAACGCATTAACGAATTTTTAGATACTAAGCCCGAAATCACCTCGCCCGATGCACCAAAACGGACTATAAACGGTTTGATCGAGTTTAAAAATGTATCGTTTATTTATCCTGATACCGGCATACAGGCTTTGAAGAATGTCTCATTTACCGCCAATCCGGGCGAGATGGTGGCAATAATAGGGCGCACCGGCTCGGGTAAATCAACCATAGCTAATTTATTGCTGCGGATGTATGATACCACCGGTGGCGAGATATTGATAGATAACGAGCCTGTACAACAAT
>JACMRC010000418.1 GCA_014376655.1 Mucilaginibacter sp.
AATAAGAAAGATCTTCTTAGCACCGTCAAAAGATTAATACGCACCTGTCCCGTAAATATATATGATTTTTCTCCTTAACGTAAATTTTCGATAACAATTGCGCTGGCACCGCCGCCACCGTTACAAATACCTGCTACACCGTATTTACCTTTGTTTTGATCTAATACACTTAATAGGGTAACAATGATCCGTGCGCCCGAAGCTCCCAACGGATGGCCCAATGAAACTGCGCCGCCATTTACATTTACTTTTGATGGGTCTAATTTTAATTCGCGGTTGTTAGCTATAGATACTACCGAGAAAGCTTCGTTGATCTCATAATAATCAATATCACCGCCTGTTAATTCTGCGCGGCTTAAAGCTAACGGGATAGCTTTGGATGGCGCGGTTGTAAACCACTCGGGCGCTTGCTGCGCATCCGCGTAGGATACTACTTTGGCTAATGGCTTTATGCCCAGTTCTTCAGCCTTTTCTTTGCTCATTAATATTACCGCTGCTGCGCCATCATTTAAGGTTGATGCGTTTGCGGCGGTAACAGTACCATCTTTTTTAAATACAGGTTTTAAACCGGGGATCTTATCAAATTTTACGGTTGATGGTTCTTCATCATCACTAAACAAAGTAACCTCGCCTTTCCTGTTTTTTAATTCAACGGGTGTTATTTCATTAACAAACTTGCCATTGTTTTGAGCGGCAATAGCACGATTATATGATTCGATAGCGTAAACATCCTGATCTTCACGGCTGATATTACATTCAGTTGCGCAAAGCTCGGCTGCTGACCCCATGTGGTAGTCATTATAAACATCCCAAAGGCCGTCTTCAACCAGGCCGTCTATTAATAGGTCGTTGCCTAATTTATAGCCAGTACGGGCTTTAGCTAAGTAATAGGGTACATTGCTCATGCTTTCCATGCCACCTGCAAGTACAATATCGTTTTGCCCGGTTGCTATACTTTGCGTCGCCAGCATAATAGCCTTCATTCCAGAGGCACAAACTTTGTTTACAGTAGTAGCGGGTAAATAGGGTAGGCCGGCAAATATCGCCGCCTGGGTAGCTGGTGCCTGCCCCAAATTGGCCGACAAAACATTCCCCATAAAAACTTCCTGGATTTGCTCGGGCTTTAAGCCCGATTTTTCGACTGCTGATTTTATGACAACGGCACCCAACTGTGTTGCGGTAAGGCTTGCTAAACCGCCGCCAAAACTGCCGATAGGGGTACGGGTTGCTGCTACAATTACTACTTCTCTCATTAAATAGATCTTTTGGTAATGCAAATCTATTTATTTTATTTGATAAATTACTATGCTTGCATAGTAATTTATAGCAGACCCCGATTTAACCTAAACAAAAAATGCCACCCACAATCTTGGGCGGCATTTTAAGTGGCGGTGAGGGAGGGATTCGAACCCTCGGTACAGTTTCCCGTACGTCAGTTTAGCAAACTGATCCTTTCGGCCTCTCAGGCACCTCACCAGTTTTGTTTTCAATAAAACCCCTTTTTCAGGGACTGCAAATATAGCAATTAGCCTATGCCATCAAAAAAAAATTAATAATCTATTCGCACATGATAAATACTCATCAACATTCGCTTAAAAATTGATTTAATAGTTTCCAGATCCTTTAATGTTATGTTGCTGTCTTTCAGTTGATTTTGATCTAATTTGTATTTCACAATACGGTCAACAAGGGCGCTGATAGATTTTTCGTCGGGTTCTTTTAATGAGCGCGAAGCGGCCTCAACCGAGTCGGCAAGCATTAAAACACCGGCCTCTTTTGAGAAAGGAATGGGCCCTGGATACCTAAAAGTGTTCTCGTTTATGATTTTTTCAGGGAAATTTTTCAGGTAAGATTGGTAAAAATAATCTACCCGGGTATTACCATGGTGTGTGCGTATAAAGTCAATAACAATATCGGGGATGTTTGCCTTCTCTGCCATTTCAATCCCTTTATAAACGTGCCTGATGATTATTTGTGCGCTTTCTTCATAAGGTAATTTATCATGCGGGTTAAAGCCAGAGTTTTGATTCTCTATAAAAAACAACGGGTTTTCCATTTTGCCAATGTCATGATACAGCGCACCGGCCCTAACCAGTAAGGCATTACCACCAATAGCATAAATAGCATTCTCGGCCAAATTAGCTACCTGTAAAGAGTGCTGGAATGTCCCCGGTGCAGTAAATGCCATTTCGCGTAATAATGGCGCATTGGTATTGGTAAGCTCTATCAGGGTAATGTCTGATGTTATGGCAAAGATCTTTTCAAATAAATAAATTAACGGGTAAGCCAATAGGGTTAATAATACACTTACCACAAACGGAACGAAACTTCTCCAGTCAATATCAACTAAACTGCCCTCTCTTATTAAAGCTATGCCTAAAAAAGCAACAAAGTAGGTAAAGGTTATAATTACTGCTGATATTAAAAACTGCTCGCGCCGTACCAGGTTCTTGATGCTGTATATAGATACCATACCGGCTGTTATCTCAAAATAAGCAAATTCAAAACTATTTGGTACAAAAAAACCGGCAATTAGTACTACTAATAAGTGTATATTAAGTGCCAAACGCGTATCAAACAATATGCGGATGATTATTGGTACTATACAATACGGAATAGCATATAAATAAGGCAGTTGCAGGTTTATTGCCATAGATAAGGTGAACAGCATAGCGGTTATTACCAACAATATTAAACTGACCAATCGGTTATCCGCATAAATATCCTTCCGGAATAAATAAAGAAAGATCATCAGTAGTGCTATAGTTATTGTTACCAATAAAAACTGCCCTGCTAATACAAGTTTAGGGTTACCATTGGTACGGGCATTATCTTCGAAAGCTTTTTTGTATGATTCTAATTTTTGATATGCATCATCACTAACTACCGATCCCTTAGAAATAATGACATCGCCTTTTTGAACCATGCCGCGGGTTAGCGACAAACCCTCCAATACCTCTGCTTCGAAACGATTGGTAAGTTTATCATCATAAACAACATTGATCTGTATGCGGTTCTGTAGTAGGTCCAACAAAAACGTTTTATCAATATCATCTCCTTTGTTTAGTATTTCGCTGCAGTACACCAAGGCACTTTCCCGGGTAAAGAGTTCGGCGGTGTTTTTCTCTGTCGCTACGTTTTTTTCAAGGATAGTTATAGGGTAGCTTTGGTTCTTAGGATATTTTGAATTAATATTTAATACCCCCTTATCGTAAACCGCTGCCAATAAATCGGTGCCTGCTAAAATGTATTTCGACTTTTTATGGTCATCAATGCCAGCATTGTGCCATTTTATCTCCAGGTCTGTTTTAAAACCATCAATTTGTTGTTGGGCAACATCGGTATTTAACTGGTATAACTGGGTAGTGCTTGCCAGGGCATTTTTCCTGTCATTCTGGATTTCGATCTGCGTTTTTAGTATGGCGAAGTTGTAAGGCGATATCAGATCTTTTTGATTCCAGATCTTCCCTTTTTCAATTTCATAGCTAAATTTAGCCTGCTTGGGCAGCGAATATACAATCAAGCAAATACTCACCAGCATCATTAAAAACTTAACGTTACGCGCGTATTTGCGCAGTAGTGCCTTTTGGCGCGAAGAAGAAAGTGTAGCCATTTAATAAGTTAAGCGTAGGCAAAAATAATATATTTATGCGATATGTTTTTTTTATTGCTTTTGTCAAATAGATTGTGATATCTTTGTGATATCATTTTAAAATCAAAAAAATCATGAATGCTGAAAAAATCCTTGAACCTACATCCGGCTTTGGCGCAGCCGGATTAATTGTATTATTAGCTATCATAGCCATTGTGGCACCTAATATGGGTGCGACCGGCGCTGGGGTTACAATTATATGCCTTGTTATAGGTGTTTTTATTTTACCCGGATTTGTTGTTGTAAACCCTAATGAATCTAAAGTGTTAACGTTTTTTGGTAAATATGTTGGTACCGTAAAACAGGATGGCTTTTTTTGGGTAAACCCCTTCACTGTTAAAAAGAAAGTATCACTACGCGCATTTAACCTTAACGGCCAGCAACTTAAAGTAAACGACAGCGTAGGTAATCCTATTGAAATAGCAGCCGTTATTGTATGGCAGATAAAAAATACAGCAAGCGCGGTTTTCGCGGTAGAGAATTATCTGCAATATGTAAATATACAAAGCGAGGCAGCAGTTAGGCATTTAGCCAATTCATTCCCTTATGATAATATTGAAGACGAAAATGCCGGTATTACACTTAGAGGCGGTGCCGACCAGGTTAGTATATTATTAGAGAAAGAATTGAACGAGCGCCTTGACCGTGCCGGTATTGAGGTGTTAGAAGCCCGCATATCGCACTTGGCATACGCACCCGAGATTGCACACACCATGCTGCAAAGACAACAGGCATCGGCAATTATATCTGCCCGCAGGTTAATTGTTGAAGGTGCGGTAGGTATGGTTGAAATGGCCCTGCAAAGGCTCTCAGAAAAAAATATTGTAGACCTTGATGAAGAACGCAAAGCAGCTATGGTAAGTAACCTGTTGGTTGTTTTATGCGGTGACAGGAGTGTAAATCCGGTTGTAAATACAGGCACGCTATATCACTAAGATCATGTACAAGGAATTAAATACAACTAAAACAAATGAGCTATCCCTGTTAAGACACGGATGGTGGAGCCCGGAATATGACCTGACAGATAACATGGTTAACTACGGTAAGTTAAGTTATGAGGGTATATCAAAACGCAATGCCAAAGTAGCATTGGCCAACAATACACTGCGATTTAATTTTGAAAGCTTTTTTAGCCATACCATATTAATTACCGATGCAAGTGGTAGCATCATTGGTCAGTGTACGCGCGAGTTTTTTAGCTGCACAAGGGTTTTGACTTTACAAAGTGGCTTTACAGCCAGTTTTTTTCGCGAATCCTTTTTTTCGCGCGAGTATATTTGGGAGTCGGGGAGTTATGGAAAGGTTATCAAGATGAAAAATAATTTTCCATTTACTTTAACTACCGATGTTTACGTATATCCAACCAAAGCACCGGCTGCGGTAATACCAATTTTAATATTTTTGGGTGCACATTTAATTATTTTAAGGCGACGTAAAAGAGCAGTACATTAATTTATGGCTGAAAAAAAGGCATTTATATTAAGGGTAAATCCGGATATGTTGAAGGAGATAGAAACCTGGGCCGCCGAAGAGTTTAGAAGCACCAACGGCCAGGTTGAATATCTGCTTCAACAGGCTTTACTCGCACGCAAAAAAAGCAGCAAAAAGAAAAAGGAAGATCAATAGTATTAAAGCTTATATCTTATTGGCAAGCCTGGGGCGTTTTTGTTTAACTACACTTTCAGCCGGTGCTTCCTCTACTATACTCAATTTTAATTTACGCCCGGCCCGCGATGCTCCATTTAATTCTTCAACTGCGAGTTCTGCGCTCTCCCGATCAGCTATTTCCAAAAAGGCATAGCCTTTACATATCTTTGTTTTTTTATCGCGAACGATCTTGATAGTGACAACGTTTGCATACATGGCAACTATTTGCACTATTTCAAGTTCGGTCATATCCAGCGGAAAACCGCCGACAAATAATTTGATCATTATTGTTGTATTGATTATTTATTGATTTAAAGTTACTATTAATTATTGTGGCGTAAGGTACCCCATTTTAAATAAGTACCGCCCCAGGTAAAACCTGCACCAAATGCGGTTAATAAAATATTGTCGCCCGGGCTAAAATCAGCCTGAAAATCCCATAGACAAAGTGGTATGGTTGCCGCTGTTGTATTACCGTACCGTTGAATATTAACCTTTACTTTTTCGGGCGGGAAATTTAACCTCTTACAAACAGCACTGATGATGCGTAGATTGGCCTGGTGTGGTATTAACCAATTAACGTCCTGTTCGGTCAAGTTATTGCGCTCCATTATTTCTACACAGGCATCACTCATGCCTTTAATAGCCGCTTTAAAAACTGTTTTGCCATCCTGTTGAACATAGTTGCGGCCTGTTGCCAATGTATCGACAGAAGCCGGTTCAAGCGATCCACCGGCAGGAACCGAAAGACAAGCAACACCTTTACCATCTGTTTTAAATATATAATCAATAACTCCGGCACCTGTTGTTGATGGTTCAAGCAGCACTGCACCCGCACCATCACCAAAAAGTATACAGGTATTACGGTCTGTATAGTTAACAATGGCGCTCATTTGGTCGGCACCTATAACAATCACTTTTTTATAACGCTCGCTTTCTATTAAACTGGCACCCATAGATAGTGCGTATAAAAAGCCGCTGCAGGCCGCATTCAGATCGAACCCCCAGGCATTGTTCAAGCCTGCTTTTTCACAAACCAGGCTTGCTGCAGGGGCAAGCAATTGGTCGGGTGTTGATGTTGCCAGTATCAGGCAATCTATTTCGTCGGGAAGGAGTCCTGAATCTTCCAGTAATTTTTTAACAGCAAACACTGCCATATCAGATGTAGCCAGTGCGGGGTCCCGCAGGATCCGCCGTTCTTTGATGCCTGTACGCTCGGTGATCCATTCATCCGAAGTTTCGACCATTTCCTCCAGCATTTTATTAGTTAACCTATCTTCGGGGACATAACCTCCCACGGCTGTAATCTCCGCGGTTATTCTTCTTTTATTCACAAACAGTAAAACTTAATACTATATAAAGGCAAAAATGGGGAATTAGTTTCAATGTAAACAATCTGCCAAGATTATGGGTTGATAATCAGGCAAGATAATAAATCAAAAAAAGCTAATTATACCGAAGACGGTTTAGCTCAGGGGCATTGCTTTTACAATTTAACGGAAACGCCTTAGTACAACAAACCCTGCCGCCCTTAACCGGTTTATCACATTAGTGACACCTAAGATCCCATCGCAGGAAACAGTTTTTTATTTAAGTATCTGTATATCAATACATTAAATTAAAATTCATTGATGGACATCCGGTTAGGTTGACTTGCCGCAAATTGACCTTGCCTGCTGACCCATTTTATGAGATCCATATTCAAGTTGATTTACACAATTCATCACATCCTATCACACTTTATCACGCGTTTATTACACACTATCACGCGTTTTCACACTTTAATCACACTTTAATCACACGTTATCACGCGTTTTTACACTTTTATTCCAAGCAATATTTATTGATTTTTACAGCAAAAACTTGATTTAA
>JACMRC010000419.1 GCA_014376655.1 Mucilaginibacter sp.
ATACCCAGGTATAGTTTACCCGGCAGTAAGCAACGGTCCATATACGATGCGAAGTTGCCCTCCATGGTCAAATCGCCGGCGTTAAAGCCGGGGGCCGACGTGAATTTAAGTAGTAACCAGTAGGCGATGATAAAGAACCAAAACCAAAAGATTTGCCATTTTTCTTTAGCGTACAGGTAAATTATAGCGGCAAACATGTAGCCCAAACCAATGCGGCCCAATACAGATCCAAACCGGATCTCGGCCAGAGGTTTAATATTTAAGCCGTTATTATAAATGATGCCAAAGATTACCAGTATTAACCCGCGTTTTACTACCCGCCATAACAGTTTGTTGCGCGATGTGCCTTTCTCTGATTCGCGCCCTATTGAGAAGGGTACAGAAACTCCGGCCATAAATAAAAACAACGGGAAGATCAAATCGTAAAAATGAAAACCGTTCCAGGCGGGATGCTCCTGCTGCACAGCCACTGCTTCAAGGAACGGCCAGTGCGTAGCTTTTGCTAATTCAATAACTACGGGCTCCAGGCCCATTATCCAAACCATATCAAAGCCGCGCAGGGCATCTAATGAATGTAGCCGGGTAGGCGTTGCCTGGAAATCGTCGGCCTGGGTTGTTGTTGCAGCCATATTTTAATTGTGATTTATGAGACAAGATAATGATTATTTAGAGATTAGGTAATACAATGTGAAGCGCACCCAGGGAAATCGCTTTTAGGGTTTTATTAGTAGAGAATTTGGCTAAAGCCCTCTTTTTGTTTCACGTAAACCGTTGGCTGAAGCCAACGGCAATGAAAAAACAGCCTTCCAATTCATTGCCGTCCCATTTATGGGGCGGAAAACACAAATTAACATAACGGCTTTAGCCAAAATAGATATAAAGATTTTAAAAGCGATTTGCCTGGAAGCGCAAAGTCCAAGACGCAAAGCATTGCGTTTCTACAATCCATCCTGTAATCTTCAAATCCTATAAATCATGGTTCAGACAATTGCGTTAGGGATAGCAGCGGATACCCGCCTGTGGCTAAGGCCTGCGCAGTATGAGCGTATAGCCCGGCCGCAGGCAACGCCATAATTACGATTAACCTTATAATATTCACAATCTTCCCCTTTAATCTATTCCTTCTATCCTCTCTAACTCTCACTTAATTTCCCTTCACCAACCATACAACTAAGTATAAAAATCAACTCAAAAGAAAAATTTCATTTAATTTTCATTTAAGTAAAATAAAACGAAACGAGTGTGCGTTATACATCGTATAAACTGATCAACAAAACAAATTAAACAGCTTATGGGTGAAACCTTTACTTTAAATGTGCTCACTAACCAAAACGAAGTGAAAAAGGAAAACTTAAAAGAAAACCTGGAAGGCGATGACCTGATGTTCTATCATTCATTACGCCCAAACCTGGTGAATCTGGAGAAGAAACCAAAACTTCAAACTATCCACAACATCCTTGATTATTCAAAGAGCCTGCGATAGTTACTAGGTTAAGTGTAAAAAGCCTTGATGTCCGAAGTGGAAAGTGAATTTCTTCTTCGGACTTTTTTTTACATTTGATTTTAGAGACTACAGACCATACACCCGCAAATGCTCAGATCAGAACGCTACCGCCATTTTGTTGAATATTTCTCAAAACACCAACCCGAGGCCGAAACCGAACTGCATTATACTAATCCGTATGAGTTGCTGGTGGCGGTTATCCTGTCGGCACAATGTACCGATAAGCGTATTAACCAGGTTACGCCGGCGCTGTTTGCACGGTTCCCCGATGCGGAGAGTTTGGCGGCTTCAAATTCAGATGAAGTATTTACTTATATCCGCAGCGTAAGCTATCCAAATAATAAAGCAAAGCACCTGGTAGGCATGGCTAAGATGCTGGCAGGCGATTTTAATAATGTTGTGCCATCTTATATCGACCAATTGCAAAAACTGCCCGGGGTGGGCCGCAAAACCGCTAATGTGATTGCGTCGGTAGTGTATGATGTAGCAGCTATTGCGGTAGATACCCACGTATTTAGGGTAGCCGATAGGATAGGCCTTACCACCAATGCCAAAACACCGTTGGCGGTAGAGAAGCAATTGGTAAAGTACCTGCCTAATAGTACACTGGCCGTTGCGCACCATTGGCTGATATTGCATGGCCGTTATATATGCGTGGCCCGCAGCCCAAAATGCGAGATTTGCCAGCTTACCTGGTTTTGCAGGTACTATGAGCGGGCGCATACAGAAACCGCTTTAATAAAAGCCGAGGCTCAGAAACTGAAGAAGGCCAAAGATGCCAAACGTAAACGATCATTAGACGCTATTAGCAAGGAGTTGAAAAAGCGTAATGTTGATAAGAATATTTAAGAGGCAGTTTTTCTATAAATAACCACCGGGGCATTTCTATTCCGCGGTATTTTTTGTACTTTTGTATATAGCCAAACGGCGGCCTTCAAAGCGGCGAAGGCTTTTGCCGCCTCACCATTCAAACTAAACGAATATTAATCACCTTTTTTAATTCAATGTATTAATATACAGCGGATTAAGTTAAAAACAGTACTGTGATATAGTGTGATAGGCTGTGATACAGTGTGATTTAGTGTGATAATGGTGTGATATAGTGTGATACGCTGTGATATAGTGTGATGATTTGTGCATCAAGTGGTAGATGCAACAAAAAACCGCCCAAAGCAAAAGCAATTTCCCCTGAGAGTTAATAGGCACAGTGTTGATAAGAATATTTGACAGGTAGTTTTGCTATAGGTAAGTTTACGTAACAATAAACTATTGTCATTGCGAGGAGGTACGACGAAGCAATCGCGAACTAAACATCCTTGCGATTGCCGCGCTATCGCTCGCAGTGACAATCCTATTAAAATATTTACTAAAATAATTAGCATTATTAAAAATAACTTTTATATTTGCTAAAGATATTACTAAAAATATGAGCAACGCAGACAAATTAAAGGCACTACAACTTACACTGGATAAGTTAGAAAAATCGTACGGAAAAGGCACCATCATGAAACTGGGCGATTCTGTAATTGAACCTACAGAAGTTATATCAACCGGCTCATTAGGCCTTGACATTGCTTTAGGTGTTGGCGGTTTGCCAAAGGGCCGGGTTATTGAGATCTACGGCCCGGAGTCGTCAGGTAAAACTACCCTGGCTATCCATGCCATTGCCGAAGCGCAGAAAAAAGGCGGTATTGCCGCGTTTATTGATGCCGAGCATGCTTTCGATCGTTTCTACGCTAAAAAATTAGGTGTTGATGTCGAGAATCTTTTAATATCGCAACCAGACAATGGTGAGCAAGCTTTAGAGATAGCTGATAATTTGATCCGCTCGGGCGCTATTGATATTTTGGTAATCGATTCGGTTGCGGCGTTAGTGCCAAAAGCAGAGATTGAAGGCGAAATGGGCGACTCTAAAATGGGCTTACATGCGCGTTTAATGTCGCAGGCATTACGTAAGTTAACCGGCACCATCAGCAAAACAGGATGCTGCTGTATATTTATTAACCAGTTGCGCGATAAAATTGGTGTTATGTTTGGTAATCCCGGAACTACTACCGGTGGTAACGCTTTGAAGTTTTATGCTTCCGTACGTTTAGATGTTCGCAGGATCTCTCAAATAAAAGATTCGGATGAAGTATCAGGTAACCGCGTTAAAGTTAAAATTGTTAAAAATAAAGTTGCACCGCCGTTCCGTATAGCCGAGTTTGACATTATGTTTGGCGAAGGGATCTCAAAAGCAGGCGAGATCATTGATCTGGGTGTTGAGCATAACATTATTAAAAAAGCAGGCTCATGGTTTAGCTATGGCGATACCCGCCTGGGCCAGGGCCGCGATGCGGTTAAACAATTAATATTGGATAACCCGGAATTGATGGACGAGCTGGAAGCCAAAATTAAAGCAGAAGTTACCGGTGATAAACTGGTTGAAGTAGTAGAGTAGTTAAGAATATAGTTTATAGTTTTTTAATATTGAGTCTCTCCATTTTTGGAGAGACTTTGTTGTTATAAACTATTTACTCATAGCAAATAACATATTCTTGTCTATACAGGTTAACAGCACATTAAAATTAAATTAAATTTTCCAAAACATTTTTAATTGTCATATCATAGTTATACATTAGAGGTCTGTAACGAGAATAATACAAATTTAACTGATGCCCCTATTTAATACCCCTAAAATAAAAGCATTATATTTTTTAATGCTTTTCGCATTCCCGCTTGCTGTAAAATCACAGCAAATTATGTTGGCAAACGCCTTTGCCCATAACGATTACAGGCATAAACGCCCCTTATTAGATGCGCAGAACAACGGTTATACTCATATTGAGGCCGATGTTTTTCTGCATAATGGTAAGCTGGTGGTGGCCCATATAAACCCTTATTTTAAAGGAAAACGTACACTTGAAAATTTGTACCTTGCACCGTTATTAGAACAAGCCAACAAAAACAAGGGCAATATCTACAAAGGCTACGATAAACCTGTAACCTTAATGGTAGATATTAAAACGGATGCCAAAAAAACCTATGCGGCGTTAAAAGTTTTGCTTGAAAAGTACCGCCCAATATTGTCAAGTTATGATACAGGTAAGGTAACTACACGGGCGGTTACCATCGTAATATCTGGCCACAAGCCTTATGATGAAGTGAGAAATGAAACAAGTCGTGTAGCTTTTATTGATGAGGACCTGCGCAAAGTTGACCGCGACACCATTGCCAATGTTGCAAAAATGGCCAGCTGCAAATACTCAAAGCTGATAAAATGGAAAGGTAACGGCGAGATCTCAGACCGCGAGAAACAACGCTTAGTAAATTATGTATCAATGGCGCATAAAAATGGCGACCAGGTACGGTTATGGGCATCGCCCGATAATAAAGCGGTTTGGAAGGAAATCTTAGCCTGCGGTGTAGATTTGATAAATACCGACAAACTTGTAGCCTTAAAAAACTTTTTAGTTTCTCAATCAAGCCCTGCTATAGCAGTAAATTAATTACAGGCAACTACGGGATAATTATATTTTTATGTTGCGATGTGTGTACGCTAAAATAGCCTAATACATTATCTGTATTAAAGTTATTGGGCGGGTTGGTTGGTGTAGTAGAGTTAAACCCACTGGCTCTTTGCTGTGTAAATGTATACCAATAAGTATATATTTGAGGGTCAATACACTGCATCTCTATATCAACTCTGTCACCACTTTGTAATTCGATATCATCCTGGAACAATAACTGCTGTACAGACCTGCCGTTATTAAATTGATCATTACGGGCAAATACCTGTTTTATCTGCACCCCGTTTACCGATAAAACAAACCGGTATTGATTAGACATGGCAGGTGGGTCATCGTAAAATATAATTAACGTTTTTGAGGTTTTATTAGCGAAATGCTGAACTGATAAAGCAACAGAGTCAAGCGCGACCTTTTGCGGCATGGTTGATACCGCTATATAGGTTTGGCCGTTTACGGTTACATTTAACGTATAGCTTTGGTTATACCGGCCAACAAATGAACTTGATGAATAAACACCCGGCGCACGTTCTGTCAACGTACGCGAAATTCCGTTGTAATCTATAAGCTTGACAACTGCACCTTTTACCGGCGGGTAAACTGCTGTATTCTCTAAAGGAACCGAGGATGATATAGTTACAACCTGCGGGCCTATCTGGTCTGTTACGTTTCCTTCAATTACCATTAAAGGCTGCGCGTTATTAAGCTTCAGGTCTATCACATTTTTGCAGGATGTGATCAGGACACTGAGAAGAACTATAAGCGGTAATTTATAATGGGTTTTCATATATTAATAGGTAAAGTTATAAGTAACGGATGGTATCCGGCCAAATAAACTTGTTTTAACTGCTTGTGTATGGGTTTTGTTGTTCGGGTCGTCCTGGAATGTTATGGTGTAAGGGTTTTTACGGTTGTAGGCATTATATAAACCAAATGTCCAGCTGGAGTGGAATCTTTTATGCTGTTTGCCTTCAAATGTAGCCCCCAGGTCCAATCGGCTATATGCCGGCAAACGATCAGCATTTCGTTCGCTGTAATAAAGCGTGGTTAAGCCCCCTACAAGATACTTGCCATGCGGGTAGGTAACCGCGTTGCCAGTGCCATAAACAAATGTACCGGATAGTGTCCATCGGTTGCCTAATTTATAAATCCCAACTATTGACATATCGTGTGTTCTGTCTTGTCTTGCAGCAAAATAATTACCTTTGTTTATCGCATCAAACTTGTTTTCGGTTTTTGATAATGTGTAACCTATCCAGCCATTTAACCGGCCATATCTTTTCTTGAAAAATACTTCCCAGCCATAAGCCCGCCCCTGGCCATAAACCAATTGCGACTCAACATCCTGGTTAGCCCTAAGCTGCGCACCATTTTTATAGTCTATCTGGTTTTGTAGCTTTTTGTAATAAATTTCGGTAGAAAACTCGTACTGGTTATTAACAGAATTTTTAAAGAAGCCTATAGCCACCTGGTCAGAGATACCGGGCTTAATATTGTTGCTGCTCATTACATACAGGTCGGTTGGCGAACTGGCGGTAGAGTTTGAAATTAAGTTGATGTTTTGTGTGTTACGGTTATATGATGCTTTTACCGAGTTTTGATTATCAAATTTAAAGCTTGCAGAAAAACGAGGTTCAAGATTAATGTAACTTTTTACCACCTGCCCGGAGTTGTAGTTTTTCGAGCCTGTTGCAACATCATTTGCGTTGTAAGTAGTGAAAGTGCCGGGGCCAAATAATGAAAACGTAGCTAAACGTAGGCCAAATAACAGGTTTAGCTTGTTACTTACACGCCAATCGTCTGATGCATACGCTGCCGACTCGACACCGTTGCGGTTTTGGATAGCTTGCGGATTTACAGCAGAGTTATTTGAAGAGCTTATATCGCCCGGCTGTATGTTGTGATGTGTAGCGTTAATACCAAAATGTAGCGTATTTTGCGATGTGATGAAATATTCAAAATCCTCCTTTAAATTAAAATCGCGGATCTTGGAGTGTACCCTAAAATCGTTATTGCTTGAAAAGCTTTGTACCGTAAAATTATAATTGCTGTAAATAGCCGATGTGTTTAAAAACAGCTTACTGTTAAAAATATGGTTAAGGCGCAAAGTGGCGGTTTGGTTACCCCAATTGGTTTCAAAATTATCTTTAAGTCCCAATACGTCTTTACCAAAATAGCCGGATAAGTATATGGTGTTCCTGTCATCAAGGCGATAATGCACTTTGGCGTTCAGATCATAAAAATACAAGCTGGCACCCCGGGTGGTCGAGTCGGGCGATAGTTTCAGGAAAAGATCGGCATAGGTACGGCGGGCACTTATCATAAATGATCCGCGGTCTTTAACTATCGGCCCTTCTACCTTAAGGCGCGATGCTATTAAACCAATACCACCCTGCACCGTATATTTTTTGTCATTACCATCCAACATTTTAATATCTAATACTGACGATAAACGACCTCCGTACTGGGCAGGCATGCCGCCTTTGTAAAGGTTCACATCCTTAATAGCGTCGGAGTTAAAAGTAGAGAAGAACCCAAATAAATGCGATGCGTTATACACAACCGCTTCATCAAGTAATATCAAATTCTGATCTGAATTGCCGCCACGAACGTAAAAGCCTGTATTACCATCGCCGGTTGTTTTTACACCCGGTAATAATTGTATGGTTTTTAAAACGTCTTTCTCGCCAAATATTACGGGTACGTTATTTATTTGGCTAAGGTCAAGGCGGGTTAGGCCCATTTGGGCGCTCTCCACATTTTCGTTTTTGCGGGCATTACCGTTTATGGTTACCTCGGTAAGGGCGTTACCACTGATAATTAACACATTTATTTGCGAGTTTTTATTAAGCTTAATGGGCTGGGTTACCGTTTTATAACCAATATAGCTTACTACAAGGTTAAAATCACCTTCGGGGGCGGTGAGCGAGAAAAAGCCATACGCATTTGTTGTAGTGCCTGTTTGTAGTTCCTGCAATCTAACAGTGGCGCCTATTAAGGTCTCGCCGGTGGCATCATCTTTAATGGTACCGCTTATAGTATAATTCTTTTGAGCATGTGCCGACGGAATTGCAACAACTGATATCAGCAGAAAAAGAATAAAAAATAGAAATTTATGCATATAGGGTTTATTCCGTCTACACTAACGTTAAAATAGTGTAATATGATACATAGACGGATACAACTTATAATTAGTTGCTCAAAGATATTAATAAGGGCACATTATAAAGCATACAATTATTGCTTTTGCGATAGTTTAGGGTAATATGAGAAAAGATAAGTTAACTACCCAAATATGCCGTTAGTTAACCACCTCATAATGTAAAACCACAACACCCGATGGGAATTGATGCGACTGCACCAGTTTTAAACTTTGTCTATACTTAAACAAAGGCATACCCTGCGCTATGGCAATAGGATATGTCCAGAGTATATACTCATCTACCAGGTTGTTTTTTATAAGATATTGCACCAGCGTATTACTACCATAAACCATAATGTCTTTGCCCGATTGCTGCTTTAGCTTAGTTATTTGCTGTAGTAAATTGCCCTTAATAACCCATGAGTTATTCCAGCCTGGCTGTTTTAGCGTGCTTGAGCAAACAACTTTTTTTATATCATTAATAAGGTCGGCGTATGGAATATCCTCTCTGGGGATAGATAAGCTCATACTTATAGCGGGCCAGTAACCGGCCATTGCGCTATAAGTATTTCGCCCTAATAGCAGGGTGTCGGCATAGCGCAGCTGCTGGCCCAGTAACTGGGCCATATCGCTGGTCCAGTTTTGCACGTGCCAGTCAAGCCCGCCATCCATATCGGCCATAAAACCGTTTAAGGTAACGTTCATTGATACAATTATCCGCCTCATTCCACATCCTCTATTTTAGTGGCTTATGCCTGTTTCTCTAAGGCTAATTTTTTGTGGTAATAAATATAAGCTGCCGCGGCAAGGGCGATAAATATTAAAGTACCCCACCAGGGGCCTCCAGGGTTTGGTATGCAATAAAGCGAATATGTTGCTGCAATCAAATCGAAAGTTAAACCGGCATAGGCCCATTCTTTAATCCGCGGAAAGCCGGGTATAAGAATAGCAATTGCACCAAGAATTTTTGCCACACCCAAAAATGGAATAAAATAAAGCGGGTAGCCCATAACTTGGTGCATGCCATGGATAGTAGACTGTATACCAAGCACACCTGGTACACCAGAGCCAAACATTACAAAGGCAAACAACACGTTGAACACCCAGTATAAAATTTTTGTTGTTTTCATGATTTATTAAGTTTAGTTGTTGAGTTTAATTGTTTAACAATACAAATGTACAGCGGTAAAACAGGCCGCGTGGCGTGAGGATGAGACATTATAAGGGGTGATTTGAGACATCCTGTTTTTTGTTTGCCTGCTTTTAGTAAATTTGATTTATAGTATCTCAATATAAGCGCGTTACTTTTAACAAAGCAGATGAAACATATATCCATTTTAGTACCCTATGATGCAGTGCCGGCGGCGATCGTAGACCCACGGTATTTGTTTACCACCATTAACCAGTTTTTAATTGGTGCCGGTAAAGAACCTGCCTTTGACGTGAAGTTGGTGGGGCTTGAAAAACAGATCCCGTTAAACGGTAATGTATTCGCAGTAAATACCGACGCACTATGCAGCGAAATAGAAAAAACAGACCTGGTGATCATCCCCGCTATAAGCGGCGATATGCGGACCACTATCGAGCGCAATAAGGAACTATTGCCATGGTAATAAAACAATATAATAATGGCGCAGAAGTAACCTCGTTGTGTTTAGGCGCATTTTTGCTGGCATCAACAGGTTTGTTAGACGGAAAGGAATGCTCGACCCACTGGTTTTCTGTCGACGAGTTTAGGCAGATGTTCCCACAGGTAACCATAACCGATGGAAGTATTATTACCGAGGCCGACCGCCTTTACTCAAGCGGTGGTGCAAGCTCCTACTGGAACGTACTGCTTAATCTTGTAGAGAAATATACGGGCCGCGAAATGGCTATCCGCATATCTAAGTTTTTTGCTTTAGAGATAGACAGGAAGAGCCAATCGCCATTTATTATGTTTAACGGGCAAAAAAAGCATGAAGACGAACCTATAAAAAAAGCGCAGGAGTTTATAGAAGAAAACCTAACCGATAAAATATCTATTGAGGACCTGGCTACCCGCTTTGCTATTGGCCGCAGGCACTTTATCCGCAGGTTTAAAAAGGCAACCAACAATACACCTGCCGAATATATCCAGCGTGTAAAAATAGAGGCTGCCAAAAAGCACCTGGAAAACACCCGCAAAAACGTTAACGAGGTAATGTATGACGTTGGCTATACCGATGTTAAAACCTTCAGGACGGTGTTTAAAAAGATAACCGGTTTATCGCCTATTGATTATAAGCATAGGTATAATAGGGATGCCGATGTGCGATAGCTTTAGCATTGCAAAATAAAAAGGCCGAACCACTTTTAAGATGGCTCGGCCTTTTTTAATACGGGCGATGCCCAGTTATCAGTTGTTATTTATTTGCCGGGATAATGTCAATTATAACCGTACGGTTATAAAAGCGTTCTTCGGGCAATGCGTTTTCAAATGGCGAATGGCCGGTATCTTCGCCAAAACCAAGCGTTTCAAACTTAACATTGTTTTTGCCTGTGGCTGATAAACTGCTTTCAAGCACCTTTTGCGTTTGTTGCGCACGGCTGTCAGATAATTTTTGGTTATAATCATCTTCACCAATAATATCAGTGTGGCCATGTACCATAACTGTCGATCCATCGGTAATTAAAGGCGATACAACGTCAGTTAACAGTTTATTGTATGATGCTATGGTTATCGCTTTATCAAAATCAAACACCACGCTATAACGTAAACCTTTTTGAATAGTGGCATCCTGGCGTATTAAATGAACCGTACTTTCTTTGGTAACTACAGTTCCGTTTTTGCCTTCGCCGGTCATCGTGATCTTGTAATTTCCTTCCGGATTGTTGCCTATCATAGCTATGCCTGACACGCTTTCCTGGTCGTTAGTGAACGGGCCGTAATGTTGGATTACACCCCTGTCATCAGTTACGTTTATCGACCAGCTGTTGAACTGTTTTTTAGCACCATCAACGTTTAGTACTACATAACTATCAAGTGGATCTGTTTGCATAGCGTTAATATGTACAGGTCTCATCATTCCGCCACCAACTTCCATTAGTAATTCGGGCGATGTGCTGGCAATATCAACTCTTCTGTCTTCTGCACGCAGTAAAACAAGCTCTTTGTTACCACCGGGTTGTTCTGACGGATTAGCCGGTTTTTTGCGGGCAAGTGTTGTGATACGTGAGCCATCAATACCGAATGTACCTGTTAAGTACATTTTTATTGATTCGGCCATCATCTTGCCATCGCCTGCAGGTGCGCCGGTTAATGATATGGTTGTACCGGGATTGGCACGCATACGATCACCCAAAATGTTGAGGATATTATGATATACATTTAACTGCCTTGCAGAACGGCCCGACATGGTTGTAGTTTGTTCTTCCTGCAATTGTTCTTCTTTAAATGTATCAGCCTGCCCTTTGTTAAGTACAACGTAACGGGTAGGTATGGTGTTAGCACCGTCTTCAAAAAACACTGCGTTAAGTAGAGGCAAAGTTTCGCTAACCTGGCGTGTTAACGGCACCGCTTTAGGCGCACGTACAGTAAATGTAACATCAGCAACAGTCATTGGAACTATAGGCGCCGCAGCCGCAGTTTCCATAACGGCTTTACGGCCCTTACCAAATTTAAGAGCAATGCCTGCACGTACAGTTGTAACTTGCCAGCTTTCTATACTACGAGGTGCCTGGCCAAAATAAGGCTGGTACGATACAAATGGAGAAATGTTAACTTTATTAGGATTATTGGCAGATGACAACGGTATCTCATAACCAACACCTACCTGCCCGGATACCAGTGTTTTGCGCATATTGCTTAATTCGCCATTGGTATTAGGCTGCTTTACTTGCGTATACGAAAAATTATTCTGGATGTTAAACGCTAAACGCGGGCCTGCAAAAAAATACAGGTTCGATGCCGGTACAGCTAAACGTAAACTTGGTTCTACAGCGATGTAGGCCGCATTAGTATGCAAGGTTGCATCGCAGTTACACGGAGCAACAACATCATTAAATTTTCCTCCGCGACCATCATAACCTACGTTTAGCATGATGCCCCAGATGCCAGCCGGGCGATACTCGACCAATACCGAACCATAAGGCTTTATGCCAAACCCTTTATGAAACGCCGTTGGAACTATTAGGTTATTATTAAGCGTTTGGGTGGTGCCATCGTAAAAATTAAAATTTGCTGCGCCCGATAAACCCCACCACCAGGTAGGCTGTGTAGTTTGTGCCTGGGTGGCTATTTGCGAAAAGACAAGCATCGCTGAAAGCAGGATGGCTCTTTTTATAGTTTTATATTGAAGTAACATATATTTCTTTTTAATGTTCGTGAGTTAAGTAAGTACACTCCCAGCGGGGAGTGTACTTTTAAGGGGTATAAATATTAAGGTAGTATTACTGTAGCAGCATTTAATGTAACTGCTTTTTGAGCCAATAACCTGCCTGTAACCTTAGCACCGGTATTTAACGAGATCAAGTTTTTACTCAGGATATTTCCGCTAAAATCAACAGCGGTACCAAGCGTGGCCTGGCCTGCAACAACCCAGTAGATATTCTTGGCTTGCGCACCTCCTGATAAGTGGATGATAGCCGTATTGTTGACGATCAGATCTGCACCAATTTGTAAAACCCAGGTATCATTAGGCCCGCCTGCAAGCGTTACACCTGCGTTTGTTATTAATAACTGCGTGCTCCATTTGTATAAACCCGGTGGCAATGTTAAACCGCTTATATCGCCTGCGCCCAAACCAACTACAGGTGCCGGTGTTACCAGGTTGTTTGAATTGGTATAAGCAGTTTCCATATCGCTTATAGCTGTGGTTAAATTACCCGGTGTTGGCACGGCATAATCAGCCGCGTAAACTTTCCCGGTTACTATAGGTGTATGCGATGATTGACCATTTGCATCCATTATTAACCCAAACCCTGTTATAGCTGTTGATGTTATCGGGCTTACGCCGATATCGCCGGTTACTGATGTAACACCGGTAGTTGATATACCAGATTCAGTTAATATAGTAAAGTTAGCAGCACCACCAAGTCCCGGTAATGCAGGGCCTAAAGCCACAACCGCTGTAAAGTTCGCAGTGATGTTTTTATTACCGTTCATGTTCACCGTTAATGGGTTTACAGATCCGGTAGCATCGCCGCTCCATGATGTGAATACAAAGCCGGTATTTGGTGTAGCGGTAAGCTGCACGTTGGTGCCACTATTATAAAGAGCTTGGTTAGGGTTTTTTGTAACCGAACCCATTAACGCATTTGCGTTTACCGTTAAGGTGTAAGTGTTTAGTGAGAAATTGGCAACCAATGTTCTGTTTGCGCTTACCGGGAAAGTATAAGCCGGGCTGGTAGATGCTACTGTTGCACCATCTGTCCAGTTAACAAAAGTATAACCTGTGTTAGGTGTGGCTGTTACAGTTACCGAAGTGCCTGCCGTGTATGAACCTGCGCCCGTTGTTGAACCACCAGCCACAGGGCTTGATGATAGTACAACTGCAAATTGTGATGCCGGTATTACACTAAAATTAGCTACTAATGTTTTGTTGGTAGATAAAACAAACTGATAACTTGAACTTGTAGATACCACGGTGCCGTTATCAGTCCAGTTAACAAAGGTAAAGCCCGCGTTTGGCGTTGCCGATGCAACAACTGTCGAACCTATATTAAATTGGCCCTGCCCTGCAACTGTTCCACCGGCTATAGGATTCGCGGTTAAGTTTAAAGCCACTTTGCCAACTGCTACAGCAGCAAAATTAGCTACTAACGCCCTGTTGCCTGCAACAGTAAACTGGTAACTTGGGCTGGTTGATGCTACTGTAGCACCATCCGTCCAGTTAACAAATACAAATCCGGTTGCGGCTGTCGCTGTTACTGACGCGGTAGACCCTTGTGCAAACGTACCGGCGCCGGTAGTTGTTCCGCTTGCAACCGGTAGTACTGATAAAGATATTTGTGGGATAGTAGTAAACGTCCAA
>JACMRC010000420.1 GCA_014376655.1 Mucilaginibacter sp.
CCTTTATCATCATAAACCAAACTGCCTATGCCTTTGGTAATATTTATATTGTTTATTGGATATACATCAAAAAGTTTCATTGTGTTTAGATATTAAAATTAGATACTTAATTATTACAGGATAAACGTTGGTGGCTGTCGGTTAAAAACCGGTCGCCTTCAATCGTAGACCTGCGCGCTCGTCAAAGCCAAATAATAAGTTCATGTTCTGAACCGCTTGCCCTGAGGCGCCTTTAAGTAAATTATCTAACATGCTGGTAATAAATAGTTTATCACCATATTTTTTAACTTGTATAAATACCTTGTTGGTGTTCACTACCTGTTTAAGGTCGATATCCCTATCGGTTACGTGTGTAAATGGATGGCTGGAATAATATTCCTGGTAAAGCTTTAAAGCTTCTTCGCCTGATAAATCGCTCTCCAAGTAAATAGCAGCGAAAATCCCCCTGGTGAAATCGCCACGGTAAGGGATAAAGTTTATAGCCTTGTCAAACGATGGCTGTAATTGTTTTAATGATTCACCAATCTCGTTTAAATGCTGATGATCGAACACCTTATAAACCGATAGGTTGTCATTACGCCACGTGAAATGCGTAGTAGCTGTTGGTTTTTGCCCTGCACCGGTAGAGCCGGTTGTAGCAGAGATATGAATCTCACTATTCAGCAAACCTTTAGCTGCCAATGGCAAAACGCCCAATTGTAAACAGGTTGCAAAACAACCGGGGTTAGCAATATTTTGTGCCGATTTAATAGCATCCCTGTTTAATTCAGGCAAACCGTAAACGAAGTTTTTATTTTTTAATTTTGAATTTTGACTTAGTCTAAAGTCCTGGCTTAGGTCGATGATTTTAACAGAATCCGGTATCGCGTTAGCTTCTAAAAACTTCCTCGCATCGCCGTGGCCTACACATAAAAAAAGTACGTCAACATCGGTCGACAGTACATCTGTGAATTTCAGATCAGTATCGCCGAACAGGTCGGTATGTACTTCATAAATAAAGTTACCTGCATTGCTGTTGCTGTGTACAAAGGCGATATCAACATTGGGATGGTTCATCAGTATCCGCAGCATTTCGCCGCCGGTATAACCCGCACCGCCTATAATGCCTGCTTTTATTTTATTTGAGCTCAATTCTGTCATTTTTTGTAGATGGATAAGAGTATAAAATAAACTCCAGGTCGGTGTTTTGATGGTTGGCTATAAAATGCTTTTGCATAGGGTCGATCTGGATTGCCTGTTGCTCTCTCAGCTCGGTAATCTCACCATCAATAGTAAATTTTGCCCGGCCTTTTAGTATGAAGAAAAACTGCGTAGCCTTTTCATGATAATGCAGTTTTTCGGCAGTATCAGGCGGCATTAATTCTTGTTTAACAGATAGCGCGTCGGTATCAACAAAAGTCCACCCGTGGCAATCATCACCCCAGCTGTAATGGTCTAAACATTCACCTTTTGAAAATACCGTGTTCATTATCCTTCGCCGTTAACTTTATGATAGATAGATACTTGATTACCAAATATTTTGGAGAAACCTTTAACGTCTTCGCCGCTCCATGAATTATTCATTTCGCCATAAGTGCCAAATTTGTTCGACATCAAATCATGATCCGACTCGATACCAACAACCTGGAACCTATATGGCTGCAACTGTACAAATACTTTACCGCTTACATTCTTCTGCGTATCAGTAAGGAAAGCCTCCATATTACGCATAATAGGGTCGTGGAACTGGCCCTCATGCAGCCAGTTGCCATAGAACATAGAAAGTTGATCTTTCCAGGTTAACTGCCATTTGGTTAATGTATGTTTCTCTAAAGTATGGTGCGCTTTAATAATGATCATTGGCGCTGCGGCCTCAAAACCAACACGGCCCTTGATGCCTATAATGGTATCGCCGACATGGATATCGCGGCCAACACCGTAAGGCTGAGCGATGGCTTGTAAAGCCTGGATAACTTCTGTAGGATGATCGTATTTTTTACCATCAAGGGCAACTAACTCGCCTTTTTCAAAAGTAAGCTCCAAATTTTTGGTTTCAGATTCGGTAACCTGTGTAGGCCACGCTTCTTCAGGTAAACCTAAGTTTGAGGTCAAGGTTTCTTTACCACCTACAGATGTTCCCCAAATACCTTTATTGATAGAGTATTGTGCTTTCTCGAAGTTCATTTCAACACCATGCTTTTTCAAGTACTCGATCTCGGCTTCGCGGCTTAATTTCAGGTCGCGAATAGGGGTTATGATACCAACTTCAGGGATAAGGATATTGAAGATCATATCAAACCTAACCTGGTCGTTACCGGCACCGGTGCTGCCGTGGGCAACAAATTCGGCACCAATTTCTTTAGCATAATTAGCAATAGCGGTAGCCTGGCTAACACGTTCGGCACTTACGGAAAGGGGGTAGGTGTTATTTTTTAATACGTTACCGTATATCAAATAGCGTACACAGGTATTGTAAAAGTTTTCGGTCTCGTCAACAACATGGTGCGATGTAACGCCCATTTCGTAAGCGCGTTTTTCGACGTTGTTTAATTCCTCGGCACTAAAGCCGCCGGTGTTTACAATTACCGAGTGAACTTCGTAACCCAAGTCTCTTGTTAAATATATACAGCAAAACGAGGTGTCTAAACCACCACTATACGCTAATACTACCTTTTTCTTTTCCATTGTTTATAAGCTGAAAGCTGAAAGCTGAAAGACCAAAGCCTTTTCACCTCCATACTTTATTTCCTTAATACTTTAATCAAGCCAATTAATATGGCTTTTACTTCGTTAATAATTTTATTTATAGTGATGTACAAATCTTCATCAATGTAAGACAAATCCTTACTTAATAAACATGAGTATTCTAATTCGTGTGCTGAACCTAAAGCCATATCAAGAAAGTGCGCAAAGTTTTTCTCTGTAAATCTACCACTACCTTCAATAATGTTTAAAGGGATAGAATATGCAGCACGCTTAGTTTGACTATGCAGGTCAAATTGCTCGCTTTTAGGAAATTTAGGCAGTATGTTTTTATACACAAACAAAGTTAGTTCGTGTGATTTTTTCCGTGCTTCTAATTTCTTAAAATCTCTCATTTTTGCAATTCAAGCTTTTAGCTTTAGTCTTTCTGCTTTTAGCTATAATTAAAAAATTCTTATATCCTGTCCAAAACTCTTAATGGCGTGTTCTATACGTTCAAAAAGATTAGCTTTTTTTGTCATCTTTTCAAGATTCTCATTCGGCTGCTGCTCTTCTTTTTTCTTCTCTGCATCCTTTGCTTTCTCAACCGGATCAAATAGCATGGCGGTACACATGCAGTTTTTACGCTCCTTCATGGTTAATATATCGTAATTAACACAGCTACGGCAACCTTTCCAAAACTCTTCGTCCTGGGTTAGTTCTGAGTAAGTAACCGGTTCATAACCTAACTCCGAGTTTATCTTCATTACGGCCAATCCGGTGGTTAAACCAAATAGTTTAGCTTCCGGATATTTTGTTCTTGAAAGCTCGAATATTTTATGTTTAATAGCTTTAGCTAAACCCGCTTTACGGTATTGCGGAGCAACAATTAAACCCGAGTTAGCCACAAAGTCGCCGTGGCTCCAGGTTTCTATATAGCAAAAGCCTGCCCATGTGCCATCTTTATGCCAAGCTATTACCGCTTTGCCTTCCAGCATTTTGGTGGCTACATATTCGGGCGAGCGTTGTGCTATGCCGGTACCACGCGCCTTTGCCGACTCGGCCATCTCATCGCAAATTGCGGGAGCGTAGTCTGCATGTTGGGCGGTAGCAACCTGAATATCGAAATCTTGTATAGTCATTGTAAATAGAAAAAATTACTGTTACAATTTGCCATTAGGCTTTTAAGTAATTAATGATTTTTTGTTGAAGAAGTTAAAAAAAAACTCCTGGTTGACGGGCAATGAGGTATGCGGTGATTATACCCGTGGCATGTATAGCCTTCGTCGTGATGGGCTAAATAAAACAGTAGAAACCAAAGCAGCGGCAACCGGGGCAAAAATTGCTCTTACAGTTGGCTTATTTAAGGTTTGCAGTATCATTTTTTGTAGAATGTTGCTTTATTTAAAATTTGACGCAAAAGTTTGCATTAATTTTAACTTATGCAAGGAAAAAATGATTTAAAATAGCAGCCCCCTCTAAATCTCTCCCTGTTGCGGAGACTTTTTTACAATTGGCTTAGAAATAAGCCTGTAGATGGTAAGCGCCCCCTACCGGGGAGGGTTTGGGTGGGGCTGCTTCGCAACAATATCATCCACAATCATATCCGCGTGGATGCGCGAATTTTCTATGAACCAAAGATGCGTGTCTAACCCGCCGCAAACTACGCCGGCAAGGTATAAGCCGGGCAGGTTGGTTTCCATCGTATCGGGATTATATTGTGGGATAAATTTATCGTCGGAAAGGATCAATCCCCATTTTTTAAGCTGATCGAAATTTGGTTTATAACCTGTCATCGCCATAACAAAATCATTAGGGATAGTTACCAAGCCTTCGGGAGTAGCAATATCAACTTCGGTTTCTCTTATGGCCTGAAGGTTTGAGTTGAAGTAAACTTTAACGCTTCCTTCTTTGATCCGGTTAATAATATCGGGCCTGACCCAATATTTAACGCGGTTGCTTATCTCTTCACCACGAATAACTAAAGTAACATCGGCACCTTTACGATAAGTCTCCAAAGCCACATCAATAGCCGAATTGCTTGAACCCACCACCACCACCTTTTGCATCGCGAAGAAATGCGGGTCTTTATAATAATGTTTTACTTTAGCCAGATCTTCGCCGGGGATATCCAGGTTAACCGCCACATCATAAAAACCGGTTGATATGATAATGCGCTTTGCTGTATAAGTTTCTTTAGTTGTAATTACGGTATAGCTATCATTTGCTTGTTCAACAACCGTTACTTCCTCAAATAAATTAATGGGCAGGTTGTTGGACGTTGCCACACGGCGATAATATTCTAATGCTTCGGCACGGGTAGGTTTATTGCTGATGGTTACAAACGGGATATTGCCTATCTCCAGTTTCTCTGATGTGGAGAAGAAAGTCATGGTAGCTGGGTAGTTGTATATCGAATTTACCAAACAACCTTTTTCTATAATAACAAAGCTAAGCCCGGCTTTTTGCGCTTTTAAACCGCAGGCTATTCCAATAGGGCCACCGCCTATAATGAGTACATCAAGCATGGCTAAAGATAGAAAATAGTGATTGAAGATTAGAGATTAGTTAAACCGGAATTGGAATAATGAATTTAGAATGACTTATGCGCTGTGCAGTTTAAGCAATAAAATACACTCACCGATAGGAATAACGATGTCAAAAGATTTTATGCAGATAAATAATTAGAAATACGATGGCCCGTTACTACTGCCAAACGGGTACTTGTTAGCGCGGCTATGTGTATAATAATCAGTTGGTTTGTGATCGCGATACGTTTTTTGGCCGTTTATTCGGGTGTTTTGCAACTCGGGGTTATCGGCTTTATCAGACAGTAAAACCGATGTGTTTTTCTTCTTCATGATTAATCCTCCTGAATTTTAATGGTAAAAGAAATTTGCCTGATTAAATTTAAGGAGAAGTTGCGTGATTTGCAAGTACTTTTTTCGAAAAAAAAGACAAAAAAAAGGGTAAGCTACTCTTATCGCGCCGCTCAACTCTCTACCCTTGCTGTGTTCCCACCCTGGGGGAGTTCAAGAGGAGCTGGCCGTAAAAGACTTACCCCAGCGCAAATATAGCAAATGGTTTGTTTTTGGGTTAATAAATTGTTAAAAAAGGCTGCGGATGTGCGGATGTGATGATATGCAGATGTGCAAATGTTTGATGGTGTGATGGTTGGCTAATAAAAATATTTGTCATTGCGAGCGAGGAACGAGCGCGGCAATCGCACGGAGAAAAGTTCGCGATTGCCACGCTACGCTCGCAATGACAAAAAAGTATTACATATTCACAAACGGGCTGGCCCATTTTCTATTAGTATAAACATCATTACCACTTAAAGTAGCAAGGAAAGCTATTATCGCATCTTTTTGTACGGTGCTTAAGCGCAGGTTTTGGCCGGTATTATTTTGCAGTAGTTTTGGGTCAAGGTTGGTGTTAGCAGGATTAACTACTAATTGGTTATAGTGATTAATAACTGCTGTTAAGTTGGTCATGCTGCCATCATGCATAAATAGTCCGTTTGGTTTGCCGGTAGGGTCTAACAGGTTGCGTAATGATGGTGGGTTGGTATTGGTAACATCAATTGATGTTGGGAAACCAATCACACCAATAACTCCGTTGTTACGGCTTGTTGGGTCGATGTCAAACTCGGGCCCGCGATGACAGCCGGTACAACCCGCTCCTGTAACCATTGGCGCTCCCTGAGGCGATGGGCGGCCAATAAATAATTGCTTGCCGGTATTTTCCTGCACAGTATAATTAGGGAATACCGCGTTAAAATCATTAGTCGTAGCCATCCCCGCATCAAACTTACTATCGAAGGATTGGATGCTGCGGATAAACTGTGCCAGCGCATTTTGCATCCGCACCTGGGTAACCGTGGCATCGCCATAAACAAAGGTAAACAGCTCTTTATAATAGGGGATAGCCTGTAACTTGGCAACTAATACACCAATGCCCGGATCGCCATTAAGGCCGCTATAACCCATTTCATTATGGTTTTGTATAGGTTGGGTAATCTGGTCTTCAAGCGTAGCAGCGCGTTTGTCCCAAAAGAAATTACGCACTTGCGAGAAACGGGCATTAACCAAACGCAAAGAGTGGCGTGTTGTACCACCGTTAGCGCCAATGCTTGCTATCACATCATCGCCAAAAGCTAAATTTTGTTTATGACAACTTGCGCAGGCAATGGCATTATTTACTGATAGGTTTTTATCGTAAAACAAAACGCGGCCTAAAGTTGCGCCGGCATCGGTAATGGCATTGTTGCCGGTATTGTCGCGGGTTATATAACCGGGTATGGGTTGTTTGGCATAATTCTGTAAGGCTGTTAAATTTATATTACCGCCAAATGCTGCCTGTACCGCCGGGTAAGAAGTAGTTACCCCCATCATAGTAGTTGTGGTGGTAGTTGTTGTTGTATTAGTGGCGGTAGGCGTAACGGTCGACTTATCAGATTTTTTACACCCATTGGCAAATGCCAAAATAATTAA
>JACMRC010000421.1 GCA_014376655.1 Mucilaginibacter sp.
ATTAGGCCCAAACATCACAATGTTTTCTGAGTTGGTCATTACCGGCTCCAACAGGTTCTTTGGCAGCTTCATATAATCGGCTATCAAATAAGCCGGGCCACGCTTTGTCGGGAACTTGGTATCCCATAAACCTTCGGTAAGCATTTGCACAAACGAGGTTAAGCCTTCGTCCATCCATGTCCACTGGCGCTCGTCGCTGTTTACTATCATCGGGAAGAAGTTATGACCTACTTCGTGAATAACCACGCCAATCATGCCATTTTTTACGGTCTCACTATAGTTGCCATCCTTATCGGTACGGCCATTGTTAAAGCAGATCATTGGGTACTCCATGCCGTTTGATGCCTCTACACTTTGCGCAACCGGGTAAGGGTAGGGGAACGTGAAATGCGAGTAGCTTTTTATAGTATGTGCGATAACACGGGTTGAATATTTGCTCCACAAGTTGTATGATTCTTTAGCGAAAAAGCTCATACACATAACTTTTTTAGTTTCTATATCCTGCCCCATGGCATCCCACACAAACTTGCGGGACGAAGTCCAGGCAAAATCGCGTACATCATTAGCCTGGAACACCCAAGTCTTTTTAGCTGATGATGGTGCAGCTTCGGCCTTTTTAGCTTCGGCTAAGGTTACTATCTCAACAGGGGTTGCTGATCTTCTTGCTTTTTGGTAACGCGCCAATCTATCAGGACTTAGTACGGCAGCGTAGTTAATACATTCGCCTGTACCACCAACCGCATGGTCCGCCGGAACAGTTATCTGTACTTTAAAGTTACCAAAGGTCAGGGCAAATTCGCCTGTACCGGTAAACTGATGGTTTTGCCATCCCTGGAAATCACTGTAAACGCATAAGCGTGGGTACCATTGCGCCATGGTAAACAAGTAATTACCATCAGCCGGAAAAAACTCATAGCCACCACGACTGCCGGCATATTTTAAACGGTCGGGGATCTTATAGGTCCAGTTAACGTTAAATACAAATTGCTGGCCGGGTTTTAAAATAGCAGGCAATTCAACCCGCATCATGGTTTTGTTGATGGTGTATTTTAGGTTTTTACCTAAAGCATCTGTTATTTTGGTGATCTTATCGCCAAAGCCATTATCAGGCGAGGCGTTGTTATTACTCTCGGCAAAATCAAGCGTCGTCACAAAATTGCCTTTTGGCAACAGGCTGCTGTTTGGGTAGCCCGCGTTGTTTTTGTTGCTATGCTCGTTCTCGTCCAGCTGCAACCAAATATAGGTAAGCGGGTCGGGCGAGTTGTTGAAATAGGTAATGGTTTCGCTGCCGGTAAGTTTTAACGCCTTCTCATCAAGCTCGCACTTAATGTTGTAGTCGGCGCGTTGCTGCCAGTACTTGTTGCCGGGCGCGCCGCTGGCGGTGCGCTGCTCGTTAGGCGTAGTTAAAATGGTGCCTAATTGCTCAAACTTGTTACCATGGTTGCTGCCCGGATTGTTTTGGATATCCTGTGCGAATGTTACCGTGGTGATGGCTAAAAATAAGCCCGTAAAAATTAGTTTCATACTTGTTGGATGAAGTTTTAGCGTATAAATAATAAGATCAGTTTAAAAGTTAAAGCGGCAATCTTTCAACTGCCATTTTAATAGCCAATGCAAAAACTCCTGCGGATAAAAACAATATCCAGTCCCTGCGGGCTATCTTGCCGAAAGATAGAAAAATATAGGCGAATACTAAAATAATAGCTACAACCAAGATCTGCCCGGCTTCTAATCCCACATTAAACCCAAACAACCCCATGCCTATAGACTGATCTTTAGCCAGCATAATGCGCACCGCGTTAGCAAAGCCCATACCGTGTATCAAACCAAAAGTTAAGGCGAGGTAATAGTTTATCCGTGCGCTGGCATCTTTTTTATCTATCTGGATAATGTTATTAAACGCCGTAATAAAAATTGTGCAGGGGATTAAAAACTCCACCCATTTGCTGGAGAAGCGGATGATATCCAGCACGCTCAGGGCCAAAGTAAGCGAATGCCCGATGGTGAATGCGGTAACCATTATCAGTACTTTTTTAATATCGCCAAAAGTATAAACAGCAGCTAACGCGAGGATAAATAGCTGGTGATCTAACGCGTCGGCACTGATGATATGGTGCCAACCCAGGCCAAAATAAAAAGCAAAATCAGACATAAACAAGAATTGCGCGTTGAAAGCGTTAAATTTAGCACGTTTTTATGTTATAGCGCTATGGCTCCTGCTTTTTATAATACGGTATTAGGTTTTTTTATGCTGACAGGTATTTTATCAGTCAATAAACCTGCGCCGCACCCGCTGCACGTTAGCACCACAGATATTAGCTACAACGCTAAAGAAGGTAAGCTGGAAGTAACCTGCACCATTTTTACCGATGATTTTGAAACAGCCCTCGCCAAACAAAATCATACCAAAACCGACCTGGTAAAAGCCGATATGCACACCGCGATGGATGTACTGGTGAAAAATTACATGTCGGCAAACGTCCACATAAAAACAACCGCTGCTACTTTAGGATTTAACTACGTAGGTTTTGAGGTAGATAAAGAAGCAGTGAATGTTTACTTTGAATCAGAAAAAACACCCATACCCAAAAAGATAGATGCCGAGGTTACCTTGCTGCATAATCTGTACAGCGATCAGATGAATATTGTACACATGACGGTGAATGGCACGCGCAAGAGTGAGAAGTTGGATTACCCGAATAAGAAGGTGACGCAAACGTTTTAGAAAGCCTTTAAAAGAAACATGTCATTTCGATACGAGGTACGAGTGAGAAATCTTATACGAGCGATTCGTTACCTGTCATTCGTTTAAGATTTCTCCCTGCGGTTCGAAATGACAAACCGGGTTGTGTTTGTTTATTTCCCAAATGGCACCAACCCATTCAATTGCCTGTACAATGGATAATCAGGCAGTTTCTGTTTAGATTGATGGAAGTTTTTGCAATAAAAAACCTGCAAATGTTCTTCGACCACACCGCCACGGATGATAGGGATATCTTCCAGTTGAGTTATGCTGTCGAAGAATGGGGTGCCATCATCTTTTATAGTTTCGTCGTAAGCATGGGCTTCGCCAATGATGATGCAATCTTTACCAATTAACGCTTTCGGGTCAACCAGGAAAGCCAGGTTACGCGGGTCGCGGTTAAAAGTTACAATGTCTTTTTTGCCTTTTAGCGCCCAGTCTATTTTACCGGCCAGCCACCAGCGGGTACTGCCTGCAAAAACGTTAGGGTTTTTTATCCAACCTTCTTTTTCAAAGCGGGTCATAACATCATCATAATCGACTCCCTGTATGGTAGGGTCTATTTTACCACCGCCAAGGCTTGCCACCCATTTTGGGCCATGGTTTTGCCAAAAGCCGGTAACTAAATGAAATCCAAGAACGGTTATAGTGACAATAGTAAAGTAAGTAGAGAAGTTTATCCACCGACGGGTAAGGCGTTTGCGCCGTTCGTCCGCGCCGTTTAGCGCTTTATCAATAGCGAAGCCCAGGGGCATAAACAACATCATATAACCCGGTGCCTGCCAGTGAAAATGGTATTGCAAATCGGCCCATAAAGTCAGTATCGTAAAAAACACAATTGGCAATACCGCCATCCAGAAGTTAAAGCCGTATTCCCACTTTACGCGCTGTTTCCAACTGATAAACAACTGCCTGATGGTAGGGAACCAAATCCACGGCAATAACCACGCTGCCTGCCCGGCTATGCTGCGTAAAAACCAATCGATGTGTAATTGAAAAGGTTCGTCCCTTGTACCGGCGCGTGAGCCCTGCCAAACAAACGATACCCAGTTGTTTTTATAGTTCCACCAGATAACCGGCGTGGCAAAAAGTATGGTGATAAATATGGCCAAATAGGGGCCGGGATTAGTCAGCCAATGGCGTTGTTTTTTATTGGTGAGGATAAACATAAATACCCCGGCAAATAGAAATAGTACATGGTATTTGCTTAAGGTAGCCAGGCCCATGCAGATGCCAATAACGACCCACAGCCAGTAAACTTTTCGTTTATCGGTTTTGGGGTCGAGGGGTTGTGCTTCGCCAATGCCTAATACTTTTACGATGTACCAGGTGCTTAACAGCCAAAAAAACATTAGCGGAGCATCGGGCTGGTACCAACAGGCAACGCCTACAGTAAACAGGGCACTCAGGTTCATTACCGTTACTGCCCAAAATCCGGCAGAAGCATTAAATAACTTGCGGGCCAATGCGAATAGCAGCCAGCTTGTACCGGCAAACATTAAAACGAAAGGAAAACGCAGCCCGAAATTAGTTAAACCAAACAGCCGGATACTTGCCCCACCTATCCAAAAGAATAAGGGTGGCTGATCGAAATAGCTCCAGTCTAAATGGATTGCTCCGCGAAAATAGTAGGATTCGCCGTTTCCTAAGCCGGTGTAGGCAGCTATTAAACAACGGATAAAAAAAGTAACAATAATTAATACCAGCGTATATTTTGCGGCGTTTTGTTCTGTTATTTTTTTCATTCGTAAGTATTATTCCCGGAGTTTATTTTCCGGCGATAAAGTTCCAAAAAAAATATGAGTAATTATTTACCGAATATTAAGGCGCAAAAAATAACGAACTGCGAAGAGTAAACTTGCAAGTAGCTACCCCGCTTTACGCAGTTTTATCAGCCTTAATACCAACATTACAATTATGGCTACAAAGAATACAGAACCAACACCCGAACATACAATGCGCCAGGCCACCCCAGCTTTAAGGGCGGCAACAAATGTGCAAATAGCATAGACAGCCATTGCCGCATTTATGAATAATGATAGTCTTATCTGCTTAATTTGGTCTGTTGCCGGCGAAGATTCCATGCAGTAAATGTATGGAAAAATTGGCTCCTCAAAAACAAGGTAATTAATTCCAATCTGCTATATTTAGAACATTAAACCACCACCATGCCCGACCCAATAATACAACCACCATCTACCGCCAGCCGTATCAAATCCATCATTGGTGGCTCATTGGGTAATTTGGTGGAGTGGTACGATTGGTATGTTTATTCTGCTTTTACACTATACTTCGCGGGCGCATTTTTTCCTTCGGATAATCAAACTGTACAGCTGTTAAATACCACCGGCATATTCGCTGTCGGTTTTTTAATGCGGCCCATTGGCGGCTGGGTAATGGGTACGTATGCCGATAAACATGGCCGTAAAGCCGCGTTAACCGCATCGGTATTGTTGATGAGTATCGGCTCATTTATTATAGCAGTAACGCCGGGATATAATCAAATTGGAATAGCCGCGCCTGTTGTATTATTGTTAGCCCGAATGCTGCAGGGCCTAAGCGTAGGCGGCGAGTACGGCACCAGCGCCACCTACCTGAGCGAAATGGCGGGCAAAAAGCGCCGTGGATTTTATTCGAGTTTCCAATATGTAACTTTAATTGCCGGTCAGCTAATTGCATTGGGTGTGCTGGTATTATTACAACATGTTTTTTTAACCGAAGCCCAGTTACATGCCTGGGGGTGGCGCATTCCGTTCGCTATTGGGGCGGTGCTGGCTATTACCGTTATGTATTTACGGCGTAGTATGCAGGAGTCGGTTACGCTTAATGGTCATCCGCAACATATCTCAACCCGTGGCACGATAAAAGAACTGGCTAAACACCCCAAAGCTGTATTTACAGTAGTAGGATTAACCCTGGGCGGCACAGTGGCCTTTTATACATTCACTACGTATATGCAAAAGTTTTTGGTGATCACGTCCGGCTTTAGTAAGAGCAGCGCTACACTCATATCCGCATTAACATTAGTAGTATTTATGTTGTTGCAACCATTGTTTGGGCAACTATCCGACAGGATAGGCCGCAAGCCGTTGCTGATAACTTTCGGCGTAGGCGGTACATTGGCTACTGTGCCCATCTTGATAATGCTGGGCCATACCAAAGACTTCTGGACCGCATTTAGCTTGATAATGATAGCTTTGATAATTGTAAGCGGTTACACATCCATAAACGCCGTTGTTAAAGCAGAAATGTTTCCGGCGCATGTGCGGGCGTTAGGGGTGGGGTTTCCGTATGGGGTAGCGGTGTCATTATTCGGCGGTACTGCCGAGCCACTTGCATTGGTGTTTAAAAATAATAATCACCAGGAATGGTTTTATTGGTATGTAGCTGTTTGTGTGCTGATATCGTTATTGGTGTATATTAATATGAGAGATACAAAGGAGCATTCGAAAATGGAGGAGGTGCATGATTAGGCATTGGGAATTCCTTTGAGGCGGTTAGGCCTTGCGCGCAAGGCTTGCCCCCGCTCAATTGCCGCGGGATGGCTGTTACCTTTGTCTTGATACAAAGGTAACCCAAAAATCAAGTCAGCCCGATCGCTTCCGCCCGCAAGGCCATACTCCCGGCCCGGCGTGCTGACAGGCCTTTACGCTTCTTTTTCATTAATCATAACACGAAATGTTGGTTCTGTCCTTGAACCCGTCAGCAAAAAAGCTTCGGATGAAAACTGATAAAACAAGTTGGGCTGTGCGGCGGGA
>JACMRC010000422.1 GCA_014376655.1 Mucilaginibacter sp.
GTATTATTAGTAATGGGTACTTCTGTAGTAGGCGCGTAACGCACAATAAATATATCACCACTGCCCTGCGCAGTCATGTTACTAAGCCCACATCCCGTAGCGTCAAAATTTTTCGTTGTTTGAAACTGCCCGATTAATAATATTTCATTATTGCTATTTACATTTACATACTTGGCGCCAACGTTGGATATCGCAGATCCGCTGCTAAGGTTAACGTCAAGTCTATCACCAGCATTGCCAAAACTTGGTATGCCAAATGCCCACTGATAGTTGCCATTATCATCATATTTGGCCAAAAACATACCAAGAGTCCCGTTGGAATTGATTTCGGCCACCGATGAGGAAGGGTCAAGATCGGGCTTCCCTTTAAAATTACCGCTAAGGTATAAACTGTTATCAGGGCCTGCCACCATTCCACGGTTAAGCATAGCAGCACCTGTGCCACCCATATTTTTATCATACAACAAATTACCGGCCGATGAATATTTTGCAATAAACATGTCCTGCTGTCCGTTAGGAGACAGCGTTTGCATACCATCAAAATTTATTGGGGCGGTAAATAAACCATTTACATAAATGTTATCTTGTCCATCTAAAGCCAGCGTCATGTAGTAATCAACCTCATAACCATTAATGCTCTTGATCCATTGCAATATGCCGGCCGGCGAATACTTGGCTAAAAATATGGAATGTTCCTCGTTAACAATAACCGGCGTACCCAGGGGATTATAATTAACCATACCGTTGCCATAACCTGCAATAATGATGTTATTATCTTTATCAACCAATGCTGCTAACGCTGAATTATCACGCCCCACTGTCGCCCCCAGATCAAACTTCCATATCACATTACCGTTAGGGTCATACTTTACCACCAAACCATCATAATTTGCTTTGGCTGTTACCTTCCCGTCAACGTCAGGCGATCCCCCAAACGAAAAAACAGCGATCAAATTTCCGGCTGCGTCGCTGGCCACTTTATATCCTGTTTGTATATCTGAATATATAATGAGTCTGCCGGGGTCTTTTGGTATAACTTTGCTGCCGCTTTCGACGAATTTTTCCCACAACACGTTCCCACTGTTGTCAAGATGCAAAACAAAAGCATCAACAAAATAATTTGGATAGTCAGAGGGATCTATCTGTCTTTTAGGATGTATCTGGCCAATCACGGTGATGTTGCCGTTACGGTCAACGTCAAGGCCATTTACCTCACCCGCCCCAAGCACCAGCCCCGCCACCAATCCCTTTACCCAAACAAGGGCACCAGCTGCGCTATATTTAGCCAAAAACAAACTACTACCGTCTGATACCGGGTAAGTTACGCCTGCCGAAGGGTCAAAATCCACTTTATTTAAACCTCCAGAATTGCCTGTAACATACATATTGCCCTGGGCATCAAATTTTAAACAAGTTGGGGTGACAGAAGCATAACCACCCGATCCGCCAATATCTAATAGCATATTTGGCGCTACAGGAACAGTTTGCCCAAACCCCAATAATGGTAAAATGAGCAGCATAGCAAGAAAATAAAATAATCTGTTGAGGCACATAGGTTTGTGCTTTAAAGTTAAAAAGATTATTTTATATATTGAAACATCTTTTTGAGGGTAGCATCAACCTTATCATTAATATCGGCAGATATTTTTAAATAATAGGCCAGTAAGCCATAGCATAAGGTGGTGATACCGCTGCGGATAACGATATCTAAAAATACATTTGGCATGCGCCAGAAGTATTGGCCCGCTGCCCAGCTTACAATCGTAATAACTATAACCAATAAATGCTTATAACTAAAGGGTTGCATTTTAAACCGATATTTTAAGTAAAACCAGGTTGAAATATTTATGCCGATGGTGGTAAGCAAATATGATATGGCAGCGCCTAAGCCGTAATACTTTGGTATCAGGATATAATTTAACCCTATGCAGAATATCGCGGCAAAAATTGTGAGTATGGTAACTAACCTGTATTTGTGCGATGTGGTAATGATATAAGTATTTAGCCCGCCGGTAATATCAACCAAAAAGCCCAACCCGATAATTAAAAACAGGCTGAAATATTTAGGATCGGTAAACTCTTTATTGCGGGCAATAGCATACAAGTTTTCGCGGTTTACAATAATGCCGATGAAAAGCAGGCAGCCTACTACCATTTGGATAATGGATGTTTTATAATAAACCTCAATAATATTGTTGCGGTTATTTGCTTTCCAGGCATCGGCTACTATAGCGTAGGTAGTTCGGCTTAAGGCCTGCGCGGGTACACTTATTACCACGGCGATATTAAAATACCAACTGTACACACCCTGGATACCATCGCCGGCCATTGAACTTAGCATCAGCGTATCCACCTTTTGCAGTAGCACATAAATAGCACTTGATACTAATGTAAAAACGCCAAAACCCAACACCTCGCGCTTTTTTATGATTTTAAGACCGTTGTTATCTAATTTGTAAGAGAAGTTGCGGGTGCTGATAATGCTGATTAATAACAGCAATGATATTACCCCGTTACTGCCTATGTACAGGAATATAAAGTCTTCAAAGTTTATCCATTTGGCGGCTATCATTAATAATAAGCCGGTGGTTATCAGCCTTAATAATACGTTCTGCAGGAAATTTGAATAAATAGTTTTATAAATAATGCGCCCGCTCATTTCCAGGTAATTGAAGCTCAACACAAAAAACGAAAGGGGGATAAGATAATAGTAATACGCTACAAAAAGCGGCACTTTAGTACCCTGCGAAGCCGGGTCTGTATACAGCGCTGTAATTTGCGGTTTTAAAATAATATAAACCAACGTAGCCACAAAAAATCCACCCAATGCTAACCCTGCCGACCAGTGCATAAAGCCATTGTGCTTTTTATCATCGGTACGGTAAAACGGGTAGTACTTAGCCAGTATGCTTGGCACCCCCATTGATGCAATTAGCGAGTACAATACAGCTATACTGGTTATTAACGTATAAAAACCGTACTGCGCAGTATTAACAAAAAACGGGAAAAGCATAACCGTATTTATATACGCTATTACCATACCTCCGTATGATACAATCGTATTTTTATAGGCGTCTTTTTTTACTATTCCCATTTATGTTACACTAATATTTTATGCCGATACGCCCGGTATAATCAATACGGTTAAGTAATAACGGTAATTTTTTGGCTGCAATATATTCGTCAACCGCTTTGCGCGCGCCTTCCCAATGGCCGTAATCATCAATAATAATAACGCCGCCCGGTACCAATAACGGGTAAAGGTGTTCTAACTCATGCTTAGTTGATTCGTAAAAATCGGTATCCAACCTTAACAAAGCTATTTTGCCCGGCATAGTCCCGGGGATGCTATCCTCTACTTTACCTTTTACGTAATGCACTTTAGCCGCAGGATATTTTAAACTGCCCACATTTTTTTGCACCTCGTCAATGGTCGAGTAGCACCATACGGATGTTGGGTCCTCGCGCTCGGTGCTGTTCATTAACTCCACCGCGTCCGTTCCGGTAAATACCTTATCCACTTCGGTGGGTTCAGACATCCCCTCGTAAGTATCAAACAAATAGATCTCGCGGGTTTGGTCACCGGCTTTCATCAGCGTATCAATAGCTGCCATGGTGCTGCCGCCGCGCCATACGCCGCACTCTACAAAATTGCCTTCAATTTTATTGGTAACCAGGTAATTTACCGCGTTGCATAATGATGCAATACGCTCGGGCGTGGTCATGGTGTAGGGTTTTACCTTTTTATAGGTATCAACAGTTTCTTTATCAAAATCGGCAGGCAGGCCATCAACTACTAAACGCTCGTCGGGTTTTACTATGTCGTAACCAAATTTTTGGGCCAGGCCGCGTATTGTTTTTCTGATCATTTTTTATTGTTTGCTATTGCTTGTTTAAGCAGCTTAGTTATTGTATTTATCCTACTGTTAATATCGTAATTTTCGCGAATGTGCGTTGCTTCTTTTTTCCCAAGTTCAACCGCAAGGTTTACATCGGCAGCAATTTTTATCATATAACCGGCCATGCCTTCAATATCGTGTTCGGGTACCAAATATCCGGTTTCTCCGTTAATTACCGCTTCTTTAATTCCGGCATGTTGGGTACTAACTATAGCCAAGCCAGATGATCCCGCTTCCAGTATGGTTACCGGTGTGCCCTCCATATCGCCATCGGGGGCCGTGACAGAATGTTGTACAAAGCATCGAGCTTGCGCAAATAATTCTTTAACCTGCTCCGCCTTTAACCCGCCATATAAAGTAACGCTTTTTTCTAATTGCAATTCGCTAACTAATGCTGTTACCTCGTCGGCTAACGGGCCGGTACCTACCATAGCTAAGGTAGCATCCGGAAATTTATCAACCACCAGTTTAAACGCTTTTATTACCGATGTCGGCGATTTCTTTTGCACAAAACGGCCTATGGCTAAAAATGATTTCCCTGTTTTTGAGATATCCAGCAATGGAAAAGCTGACGTATCAACCCCGCAGGAAGCAGTTGTCACCTTTTCGGCAGGTGCGCCCATGGCAATAAGCGCCTTCGCCATATCGCCCGATACCGCTATTAACCCACTGGCATATTTAAATGCTTTTTGATAAAGATCATGATATAAAGCCGCCGTTTCACGGTGGTGTACATCTGCCCCGTGATAATGGATAACCAGCGGCACGTTAGCCAGTTGGCAAGCTTCGGTAACCGATGCTCCTACCATGCCGTATTCGGCAAATACTACATCAATTTTTTGTTCGGTTAGGTATTTGGCCAGCGCGTTGGTACGCACCTTTATTTCCAGCCTGTTAAAAATCTTTTTTTGAATGAGATAACTCAACAATCCAAATGGCGACCTGATCAAATACTTGCCCTCATTGTCATAAACCGGGAAAACGCCGCCGTACAGCACTTTCTTATTGCCGGGCAAGCGCTCAATATGTTCCCTAATAAAGGTTTCTGAGAAAGTATCCTTATTGGGTTTAATGATGCAGAGGTTAAATTGCTCCATTAATTACTTTACCGGTTTTTGAGCTAACACAATGTATAAAGAGGCATCTCTGTCGCGTTGCGGCTGGGAGTTTATTTTGTTAAAAAGAATAATTTTGCACTGCATAACAAACGCGAATGGCGGCCTTAAAAATTTAGGCA
>JACMRC010000423.1 GCA_014376655.1 Mucilaginibacter sp.
AATGAAATAATTAAGCATTAGTTATATACAGGTATTTTTGTTGACGATTATTCTTAATTTCATATAAAATAAAATAAGATGGACCCACGTATCGGCACCAAAGAAAATCCATTGGCATTAAAAACGCCGCCATTATCGTCAGACTATACCATGCACACCGATGTAAAAAATGGTAAGGAAATTTTAGTATGCACCGTAGGCAAAACGGTTCTACATTATGATTACCGTTGCCTTACTGACCTCCACGCCATGCTAAAAGCCTATGGCAACTGGATGGAATTGGGTAGTGCCGACGAACAAAAGCCTGCAAAAGATGGAACCGTTGAAGCCTGGGGCCGTGCCGAAAGCAATCCCGTAGGTGGCTGGTATGGCTTAAAGAAAGGCCTGCGTGGTCGTTTCGGCATGTATGTCCCACCATTGATGGAAGCCTTGGGTTTAGCCGAAGTAACCCATAATCCTAAAGGAAACAAGATGCGGGCGATATAGCTGGTGTAGCAAAATGGTTACTAACCAAGCCATTGCATTTGTGCCGATTTATTATTTAAATTGGCTGCATGAAAACTAAATCAATTTTATTTCCCTTGCTATTGGTGGCGGCAACAGCGTCTGCACAAAACAAGGATTGGCCTAATATTAAAAAATACGAACAAGCTAACAGCACAGTAGCTGCACCCGAAAAAAGCGAGAAACGTGTTGTTTACATGGGCGACTCGATCCCCGATTTCTGGATAGGTAACGACCCAACTTTTTTTGCCGATAAAGGTTATTATGACCGTGGTATAAGTGGCCAAACAACCGGGCAAATGCTGGTACGTTTCCGCGAGGACGTGATCAACCTAAAACCTGCCGTGGTAGTAATATTGGCCGGCATAAATGATATTGCCGAAAACAACGGCCCATCAAAACTGGAAGACGTAATGGGTAATATTATGTCGATGGCTGAACTGGCAAGAGCAAACAAAATTAAAGTTGTATTGTCATCAGTTACCCCGGCGGCGGCTTTCCCGTGGAGGCAGACTATCGACCCGAAAGAAAAAGTAAAGGCTTTAAACGAGATGTTAAAAGCTTACTGCGATAAAAATAATTTTATTTACCTGGATTACTTTACCGCAATGGTTGATGAGAACCGTGGTTTACCTACCACCCTATCAAAGGATGGTGTACACCCTAACCTGGAAGGTTATAAAATAATGGAGCCATTGGCCGAAAAAGCCATAGCACAAGCATTGAAAGCAAAGCAATAACTACAAGCTAAAATATGAATCCCGGTAATTGGAGTTACCTGGATTCATATTTATGGGTTAGTAAAGTTTTACCCTATCACAACATTACTACCTGCCCGGTTTTTACAGATTCATCGCAAGCAAAAGCTATCCGTAAACTGTTTATAGCATCTTCTGTAGGATGGGTAAGATCAAGGTCTTCATGAATAGCTTTCAGAAAGAACAACTGTTCTCGGTCGCAAAGTCCCTGGTGATCGGGCTCGTCATGAAAGTCAACAAACTCATCGGGCTTGGTAAATTCATCATCTTTATTCAGATCAGCATGATGGACTTTTATAGATTCGGTTTTAGTGTGCGAATCTATATCATCAGATTTACCAATCTCTGATGCTTTTTTAGCTACGATGGACACAGCGCCCTTTGGGCCAAAAACGTCTTTTATAAAAAAGGCCGTTTCACTAATCATTGGCCCCCAGCCTGCCTCATACCATCCTATCGAACCATCCTCAAAACGAATTTGAAGCTGCCCGTAGTTATAGTTCCAATCGGGAATATCATCAGTGAGCCTTGCGCCTATCGCGCTTACCTGTACCGGCTTAGAACGTGTCATCTGGCACATTACATCGATATAATGTACTGCGCAATCAACTATTGGGCTCAGGCTTTTCATCAGGTTACGGTGTACTGTCCATTTAGGGCCGTGGCTTTGCTGGTTAAGGTTCATGCGCATAACCAATGGTTTACCCATTTGCTGGCTTAGCTCTATAAACTTTTGCCATGACGGGTGGTAACGCAATATGTATCCTACGACTAATTTTTTGCCCGATTTTTTTGCAGCTTCTGCTACACGCACCGCGCCTTCAACCGTATCTGCCAATGGTTTTTCTATAAATACATGGCAATCGTTCTCGAACGCTTTAATAGCAAATTCTTCGTGCGTATCCGGATAGGTAGATATACAAACCGCATCGGGTTTGGTAGTTTGTAAGGCTTCATAATAATCGCTATACAAAGGATACCCACCGCCTAACTTTTCATTCAAAACAACCTTACTGTTTCCTATTGATACTATCCCGCAAATTTCAAATCCATCAATATTATGGTAAGCTGTAGCGTGCGAAGCGCCCATATTGCCACAACCAACAACCAATACTCTTATATTTTTAACCGACATATTTTATTATTCCTATTTCTTTACGCTATCGTCTTTAACCCTTATGTTTCTAAAATACAGCTCATCGCCATGGCCTAAGAAGCCGATATGGCCGGTTTCGCGTTGTAAACCCGGATGCGGTTTACCATCAGCCGCGCCGTTTTTACGGGCCTCGGTAATGTCTGCATCGTTTATCAATGTACCGTTCAGGATCACTTTGATCTTAGGGCCTTTTACAATTACTTCCTCATAATTCCATTCGCCAACCGGTTTAAGGAAACCACGTTTGGCAGGGACAGTGCCATAAACCGATCCATGGTATTGATACACATGCAGGTCCTTATACATTGGGTGTTCGTTATCCAATATTTGCAACTCCATACCTGTGTAAGCTGCGTCACCTTCTAATGGTGCCCTTATACCTAAACCGTTATTGGCTCCCGGTGTTAATTTAAACTCGAAACGGAAAGTGAAGTCACTATATTCATCTTTAGTAT
>JACMRC010000424.1 GCA_014376655.1 Mucilaginibacter sp.
GGGTTCATCTGGTAGGTCTTTTTATCGCCAAACTTTGGTGCCGAGTTTAACGCATCCCTAAAAGGCCCATAAAAGCCACTGGCATACTTTGCCGAGTATGACATGATTGATACACCCGTAAAACCTTTATCATCCAGCACACGACGGATATACCCTACCCTGCCGTCCATCATATCGCTTGGTGCAATAATATCTGCACCGGCATAAGCCTGGGCTAAAGCCATACGGCCCAATACCGCTAACGTTTCATCATTAATGATTTGTCCGTTCTCTACAATACCATCATGGCCATCGCTGCTGTAGGGATCCATGGCTACATCAGTAATAACGCAAGCTTCGGGGAAGTTATTTTTCACCTCGCGGATAGCACGCAGGTACAAGCCCTCCTCGCGGTGGCTTTCGGTAGCGTATTTATCTTTAAGTTCTTCGCTGATGTTGGGGAACAGATCAAAAGCATTCAATCCAAGCTTCATGCAGCTCTCCACCTCGCGCAGCAAATTATCTATCGAATACCTGAAGATGCCCGGCATAGACGCTACCTCTGTCTTCTGATTAGTACCCTCCACAATAAACAGCGGGAATATCAGGTTAGCAGCACTAACATGCGTTTCCTGCACCATTTGGCGGATAACTTCACTCTTACGGTTTCTTCTTGGTCGTTGTAACATAGTATTTCATTGGGTCATTAGGTCATTAAGTCATTGCTTTAAGAGTTCATTAATAATGACTCAATGACCTAATGACTAAATGATTTATAGTCCAAACACCGCCTCTGCCAATCCAACTTCGTCGGGGCTAAAGGGTAGTGTGTATTTTACGCCCATTTCGTCAAACTTCTTGCCGGTTGATTTACCTATGGCAATTACTTTTTGATATGGGTCCATTAAATTATTGGCGAAGTAAGCATCAACATTCGATGGGCTGGTAAACACCAGCACCTCCGCGCCCGATCCTTCTACTTCATCCTCCAACACAGTTTCATATATCACCAGGTCTATCACTTTTGTTTTTGCTGATAAACCTTTTTGTATGCTTTTCAGCGAGTCCTCTGCACATGGGAACAGTACCTGCGTACCATTAGCCAATTTGGCAAACGCTGCGGCTACATCTTCAGGATCAATGCCTAAGCCGGTAAAATCGGCGAAGTGGCCCTTGCGGCGCAGCATTTCTTCGCTGCCTGCGCCCATCACCCCAAACTTAACGTCTTTAGGTAATAGCGGCTCTAACTGGAAGAAATACTCGACAGCGTTTTTACTGCTGAAGAACACCCAATCGATATATTTTAATATGAACGAATCTAATTTATTAATAACCGGTACGGTGCGAATTAACGAACGACCATCTATCTGTATATTATGTTTCTCTAACGCCCTGCGGAAATAGCTTTGCTCGTTCACCTCGCGCGATATAAACACGCTGCCCGGCAACTTACGGTCAGGACTAAACGCGGCTACTATTTTTTCGGCAAGGCCGTCGGTTGTTTCTGCTTCTAAAAATAAACGGTCGGGGAACTGGTCGCCTTCTTCTGCTTTCGAAGTGAATACCTGGTACACGCCATCTTGTTTACGGCAATATACCCCTAATGGTAAATGGCAGCCACCACCAAACAGTTTAAGCACCGTACGCTCAACCGCAAGCTCTTTGGCTACTTTAGGGTGATGTAATACCTTCAACGCCTTTAACAGCTCGGTATCGCTTTCGCTGATCTGTATGGCCAGTGCGCCCTGTGCAGGTGCCGGTACTATTTCGTTTGGAGTTAATTCTTCAACGTGGAACTCGCTCAGGTCTATACCTAAACGGGTAACACCGGCTTTGGCCAGCATAATGGCATCGTAGCCTTCCTCGCGCAGTTTGTTAATCCGCGTAGGTACGTTTCCGCGCAGGTCCTCAATCTCCAGGTCGGGGCGGTAAGCAAGTAGTTGTGCCTTACGGCGATTTGATGACGTACCCACAATAGCACCATATTTAACCGATAGCTTCTGCTTCACATCCACACAATCCTTCAAGATCAATAACAGCTCAGAGGGGTCCTCCCGTTCTGATACTGCTGCGATGATGAGTCCCGGAGGGTTTTCTGTAGGCAGGTCCTTGTGGCTATGTACAGCCAGGTCAATAGTGCCTGCCAATAATTCTTCTTCAAGCTCTTTGGTAAAAAAGCCCTTACCTTCCAGCTTATCAAAACTTAAATTAAGTATACGGTCGCCCTGCGTTTTAATGATCTTCAGTTCGGCAGTAATGCCGGCATTTGCTAAGCTATCCTTAACAAAGTTAGCCTGCCATAGCGCCAATTCGCTTCCGCGTGTTCCTATAATTAATGTTCTTTCCAAAGGGTAATCTATTTTGCAACCGCAAATTTAATTTTTTATGGACAGGTTTGTCATATTAATTAAGGATATGAAAGTAGAGTGACAAGTGTAATGAGTGATTGAGTGGATTAGTGATTGAGTGAATAGGGGTTTGCAGGTACATTATTAGGGCGTTCCCGCTGATAGAAGCGGGTCAGGCTTTCCCTGCCTGCCGGCAGGCAGGCGCTCATACTGCACGGGCCTCCGACACGGCAGGTATCCGTTTCAATCACTAACGCGGCTTGCGCGCAGGGCACCACTTTTTATGTCATTGCGAGCGGAGCGTGGCAATCGCAAGGATGCAATGCGGATAATAGTTCGCGATTGCTTCGTACCTCTCATTAATAGCTTAAGTCTTAGCGGGTAGCTTGTGAAATGGCCTGACTTGTGCTTCGATGGCACAAGTCAGGCTATCGCTATTTCCATCGCGCTAAGACTTGCGCCAAATGGGGGGATACATTAGCGTACCCATGGTAATGGCTAAGTATATTTTGATCAACAATAACTAATATTGCTCTTTCAGGTCCTTTATCGCTGCGTTACTGCTTATAATTTAAAGCTTATGCCAAGGTTTATTGCATAATCTGCAAAAGCGGCATCGCCTTGGGCGTATACACCAGTAAGATCGGTCCTAATCTTGTCAGGCACACTTTGGGTTCTGTCACGTATCAAAGCTATCGGCACAAAAGCATTTACACTCACCTTTTTAAACGAATATACGATACCAGGCTCGGCAGAAATAATATAACCGGGGCGCCTAAAACCATTGCTGCCGCCGATAAGGTCTTTACTTGGTAAACATTCGTCGCGGAAACCGGCCGAGAATATGAAGCGCTTTACAGACATACTGGCTCCAAATCTTATCATCATCTGGTCCGGCACACTCATTACATCGCTGCCGTAAGATATGGTAGCAGCACTTGGCGTACCACCACGCGCTGTTGAAACTCCATTTTGCTCGCGTGGGCTTATCAGGTAGTAAAAGTTGCCATACACGTTAAAAGCAGATGATAAATGGTAAAAGGCATTAATTTCGGTAGTGATACCGGTGCCGCCATCACCCAACTGGATAGACTGATCTACAGGGCCTAGCAATTTAGTGCCACCGGGGCCGGTATTATAAAAATAATCGGTGTACCTGTAATCGCCTGTAGGCAGTTTAAGCCCTAAGCCAAACTGGATATTTCCGTTTTTAGATGTGTGTGGATCAAAGGCCCAAACATATCCTGCAAGGCGGATATCGCCAATACCAAATGATGATGTAGTATGTCTTTCAGTACCGCCATGCTCATATAATGACGACCGCGTATTTGATATAAGAGGCACATCAACCGAAAATGACCAGCGGCTGTTAAACACGCGCGTTAATGCGATGTCCTGTGTATAAGCATGGTTGATAACATTGGTGCCTAAAGCTACGCGCTGGGGCTGCTCTTGCCTGCCAATAAAATGTTTATATGATTTATAGTACCTAATATTTGAGTTGATGATCCAGCCACCATTTTCGTCTGTTTCGTCGGGGTGGTCAAGCATTGAGCATACGCCCCCCATGCTCTTAATGGCTACACACCCTTGGGCAAATAGCTTACTCGCGGCAAAAAATAAGGTAATGGTTAATAAGAAGTAAATTTTTTTCATGATGAATAATTAGGTTTGGTTTATTAGTGTTGGTTTAGTATTTGGTCTATGGGAAATAATAACAGGGATAAAAAATTTCTTTGCTTTCTGGTTTCGGCAGCAATTTGTAATTATTTTGTGACATCGGCAAAAAAATTTTTTAGGTCGGCTGTGAAAACATACGGTGATTTGAAAGGCTATACTGTTTTGTAAATGTGCTGATTGTGAGCTATTTGCGTGTAAACAGGTTGGCCAATACTGGAATAGCGGCTTTTTATGAGGTGAGTTTACAGATAACTGAGTTTTGCTTAATGCTTAAACAGCGCAAGGTAGAACCAGCTATGCGCCAGGTTCCTGAAAAAATAAAAGAGATTCGAAACACTGCCCTCAATAGCGTATTTGCTGATGAATTGGTGGGTATGGACTCGCGCGAGATCCTTGAAAAAGTGATCAACTATATGGAGAAAAAATATATTAGCGTACCAATGGTAATGGCTATGGATATTTTGATCAATCAATAATACAACCCCTATTTTATTAAAAACCTCATTGTTGTAAAGGCGGAGTACGCCAGCGCAAAGAAAAGCGGCAGGCCTAATCTCTAATCTTCAATCACTAATCTCTAACCACCAACAAAAAAAATAAATTCTATTTCAATGGGTGATAATAGTGCCGGTATTGCTATTAACTATAAAAAACTATAACCATGAAATTAAATTACAGATACCTGCTTATTGCAGCCGCCCTTATGATGACCGTTTGCTGCCTTTACTTTTTCTTTAAACACTAAGCCCAACCGCCATGAGCAACATTTGGAATATTAAAGAAAACATGCAGGAAGGGCCAAACTGCCCCGTTATGCCCATAAACCTGCCTTTTTATAAAAGGGCTTGGTTATTTTTATTTAGATTTGGTTTATGCCCGTTATGTATGCTATCAAGCGTTAGCTATAGCATTGCTAAAGCATTTAAAGCAACCGGAAATAAAACAGGCAGGCACTAAATTTTAATTTCTATCGGCTTACCAAATATGTCATTTACAACAGCGGCCCCCAGTAGCATAGGGCCAAATGATTTTGAGCAATTGTATAAGCTGCACTTTATGCCCATAAAAGGGTATGTGCTTAAAAACAGCGGTACTGATGATGATGCTAAAGATGTTTTTCAGGAAACATTGCTGGTTTTAATAGATAAGCTTAACAATGGCAAATTTGTGCTAACCGCGGGCATAGGCACCTACCTTTTTGCTGTGGCTAAAAATATATGGTTAAACAAACTTAAAGAGCGCAGCAAAATAGCCGCCTGCCCAATTGACGATAATATACCCGAAATCACAGACTCCAATACCAACCGCGAAGAGCAGTTGTTTGTGTGGATAAGGCTTATAACATCGCGCTGCCAGTACATCTTAAAATCTATCTTTTTTATGAAACTGCCAATGGCGCAGTTGGCAGCCAAAATGGGTTGGAAAAATAGCCATACGGCCGACAATCAGAAATACAAATGCCTGCAGCAACTAAAAAAAGTAAGCAAGTAGCTAATTTTATACGATTAATTAAAAAACAATCGCCCAATATTATTCTTGGCAAGATTTATGCACTTGTGTTATCCTAACAGATACACAACAATCATGAAAAAGATATTACAACTTACATTTACCGTTTTAGCACTTGCTTTTATTTTACAGGCCTGTTCAACCACCAAAAGTTTAGTGGGGGCACAAAACGGCCATATTAACGGTACCTGGACACTTACTAACGTTAGTTATGATGGCCTTTTACCCAATGCTGTACAGGATGTTTTTAACCAGGCACCACCGGCAGCTTTTGTAAA
>JACMRC010000425.1 GCA_014376655.1 Mucilaginibacter sp.
AAAGTGTGATAGGATGTGATGAATTGTGGTAATCAACCTGAATATGGATCTCATAAAATGGGTCAGCAGGCAAGGTAAATTTGCGGCAAGTCAACCTAACGTGTATGTTCATCAATGAATTTTAATTTAATGTATTGATATACAGATACTTAAATAAAAAGCATTTCCCACGATGAGATCTTAGGCGTATCGAATGTGATAAACCGGTTAAGGGCAGTAGGTTTTGTTGTACTATGGCGTTACCGTTAAATTGTAAAAGCGATGCGCCTTGCTATGTGGCCTCAACTAATTAAAAATAAATTCATACTTTTGCACCTCTAAATTTGTATCTAATTAATGTCAGGCTTTAAACGCCGGTATTTAATATTAAAAACAGAAGTTAAAAGATGAATATTACCCAGGAAAAAATTGATAACCTGAATGCAGTTGTAAAAATTAATATCGACCCTGCCGACTACCAGGCCCGCGTTGATAAAGCAATTAAAGACCACGCTAAAAAAGCAAATATGCCGGGCTTCCGTAAAGGAATGGTTCCAGCATCGCACATAAAAAAAATGTACGGTAAAAGTATTTTGGTTGATGAGGTGAACAACCTGTTGTCAGATACTTTAAATAACTACATAGCCGAGCAAAAATTAGAAGTATTAGGCCAGCCGTTGCCAAAATTGGATAATAACAAAGAATATAACTGGGACTATACCGATAATTTCGAGTTTAACTACGATTTAGGTTTAGCACCTGAGTTTGCACTTGACTTTTCATCAAAAGATAAATTGACGCAATATGTGATCAAAATTGATGAGACAACTTTAGCCGAGCGTGTTAAAAATATCCGCAGAAGCTATGGCAAAATGACAAATCCTGACGTATCGGCAGAGGATGATGTGTTATATGCGCAATTAACGCAGCTTTCGCCGGATGGTTCTGTTTTTGATGATGGAATAAGCAATACAACATCAGTACGTTTAGAGCAGGTAACAGACGCGAAAATAAAAAAATCGCTTATCGGTTTAAAAAAGGATGATGAAGTAACACTGGATATCCAGAAAGCTTACAATAACGATGCACCTAAAGTTGCTGCCATATTAGGCATTGACGAAGGTGAAGCAGCTGATTTAAAATCGAACTTTAAATTAACTGTGAAAAATGTAAATCGTTTAGAAGAAAGCGACCTGAACCAGGAGTTCTTTGATAAATTATTTGGAGAAGGTGCAGTAACCGACGAAGCTGGCTTCAAAGCTAAAATAACTGAAGAGTTAGAAAGCATGATGCAGCAGGATGCCGACCGTAAATTACAGAACGATATTTATAACTATAGCATAGATAAAGTTCAGTTTAATTTGCCAGACGAGTTCTTGAAACGCTGGTTACGTGCTACCAACGAAAAACTAACCGAAGACGAATTGCAAGGTGGTTATAAAGATTTTGCTCAAAACCTTAAATGGACTTTAATTGAGAACAAGATCATAAAAGATAACAGCATTGAAATTAAGTATGAGGAAGTTTTCGCGGCAGCAAAACAAAGTTTAGATCAGCAGTTCAGGATGTACAGCCCGCAGCCAATAGGCGAGGAGCAGTTATCACAATATGCTGTACAATACCTTCAAAACAAAGAGAATGCTAATAAAGTATTTGACGAAGTAAAAGCCCTTAAAACATTAGATTATATTAAGAGCGTAGTTACTTTAGACAAAAAGGATATTTTTTATAAAGACTTTAAAGAGTTAGTAAAATAAAAATAGATCCTTTATCATATTTTAAAAAGCATCCTCAAAAGGGATGCTTTTTTGTTACACTAATTCCGCCACGCGTCATTGCGAGGAACGAAGCAATCTCTGCAACAGACATTCAATGTGATAAATGATTGTAAGTAGTAGAAGTGCCTATTCCGTCGGTACCCGGTTTGATTAGCATGTGAAGAGATTGCTTCGTTCCTCGCAATGACGGGCGGAGAGAAAAGAGGAATTATTTTACTTTAATAAAACTTTATCATTAAAATTATATTCAACTAAAAACTATATTTATCGCGGGCTATCGCTCGTATCACAAAGTATAAAAACACAAACACATGAACAGTATACCAGATAAAAACGAATTTAGAAAATACGCTGTTAAACATCATAGAATTGGCGGCATGCATGTAGATAAATTTATGGCCGGTGTTAACCGTGCAAACATGCCAACAGGCATTGCACCAATGGGTTATACGCCTTATATTATTGAGGAACGCCAGTTAAACATCTCGCAATTAGACGTGTTCTCGCGTTTAATGATGGACCGTATTATTTTCCTGGGCGATCCTATATATGATCAAAACGCCAATGTTATCCAGGCGCAGTTATTATTCCTGCAATCGGCTGATGCAAAACGCGATATACAGCTTTATATTAACTCTCCGGGTGGTTCTGTATATGCAGGTTTGGGTATTTATGATACCATGCAATTGATATCAAACGATGTAGCTACCATTTGTACAGGTATGGCGGCATCAATGGGTGCGGTATTATTGTGCGCAGGTGCCGAAGGCAAGCGTGCAGCATTGCCTCACTCGCGTGTAATGATTCACCAGCCATCAGGTGGCGCACAGGGCCAGCAATCAGACATCGAGATTTCTTACCACGAGATCACTAAACTGAAAAAAGAATTATACCAGATCATTGCAGATCATAGCGGTGCATCATACGACAAAGTACATGATGCATCTGACCGTGACTACTGGATGATAGCAGAAGAGGCCAAAGAATTTGGTATGATCGACGAAATATTAAGAGGTAATAAAACAAAGAAGTAATTTGATAGTTAGGATATTAGTCGGTAAGTCCGGAAGACAGTAAAGTCCGTAAATGGACTATATCTTTCGGGCTTGCTGACTGACTAACTTCCTGGCTTTGTATATCTCAGGGCAATTGCGTAAATTTGTTAACAATCAATCACAATGAATAAAAATAGTAAAGAGATAAGGTGTTCATTTTGCGGCGCAGGCAAGCAAGATTCGCTGATGCTTATAGCGGGGCTGGATGCACACATTTGTGATAAGTGCGTTAACCAGGCTAACGAAATATTGGCCGAAGAGTTAAAGGTGCGTAAAGTAAAAACTTCGCCAAGTTCGCCGGCAATATTAAAACCAGCCGAAATAAAAAGTCACCTTGACCAATACGTTATTGGCCAGGACGATGCAAAGAAAATACTTGCAGTTGCTACTTACAACCACTACAAACGCTTAAACCAGCGAATTGATAAAGATGAGGTTGAGATTGAAAAATCAAATATCATTATGGTTGGCGAAACCGGTACAGGTAAAACCTTACTGGCAAAAACGCTTGCAAAAGTTTTAAACGTTCCGTTTTGTATTTGCGATGCAACTGTATTAACAGAGGCTGGCTATGTAGGCGAGGATGTTGAAAGTATATTAACCCGTTTGCTGCAATCTGCAGATTATGATGTAGCCACTGCCGAAAAAGGTATTGTATACATTGACGAGGTTGATAAAATAGCACGTAAAAGCGATAACGCTTCTATAACCCGCGACGTTAGCGGCGGAGGTGTACAACAAGCATTGTTAAAGATATTGGAAGGTACAATGGTTAACGTGCCACCACAAGGCGGCCGTAAACACCCCGATCAGAAAATGATCACTGTTAATACCAGCAATATCCTGTTTATATGCGGTGGTGCTTTTGATGGTATCGAAAAGAAAATTGCTAACCGCTTACGTACACAAACCGTTGGTTATAAGCTAAAAGGTAATGATGGCGAGGTTGATATGAAAAACCTTTACAAATACATTACCCCGCAGGATTTGAAATCATTTGGTTTAATACCTGAGTTAATAGGCCGTTTACCGGTGTTGACTTATCTTAATCCATTGGATAGAGAAGCGTTGCACAATATATTAACCGAGCCTAAAAATTCGTTATTGAAACAATACAAAAAGTTATTTGAATACGAAGGCGTAAAGCTGGACTTTGAAGACGACGTTTTAGAGTTTATTGTTGATAAGGCAATGGAATTTAAATTAGGCGCGCGTGGTTTACGTTCTATCTGTGAGGCTATAATGATTGATGCCATGTTTGAGTTCCCATCTAAAAAAGATGTGAAGAAATTAAACATTACATTAGATTACGCCCACGAGAAATTTGAAAAATCTGACATTAAAAAGTTAAAGGTGGCTTAACAACAACTATATAGCTTAAAGCTATTTTTGTATAAATCAAACTGCAGCCCTGGTGTAACGCCGGGGTTTGCTGTATAAAAAGAAAAGATTATGAACGAAGGATTAAATGTAAAAAAGGATGCAGAAAACCATCCAAAAGTTAAAGAGGTAACAAGCCCCATTAAACCGGGTTTAAAAACAAAAGAGGCCATTGTGGCCAACTGGTTGCCGCGTTATACCGGTAGGCCGTTAGAAGAGTTTGGTGATTACATTATCTTAACCAACTTCTCAAAATACATCCAGCTATTTTCTGAATGGAACGATAACGCGCCTATAATGGGGGTTGATAAACCAATGCAAAGCGTAACCGCAAACGGTATTACCATTATCAATTTTGGTATGGGTAGCTCGGTTGCAGCTACAGTTATGGATTTGCTTACAGCCATACATCCTAAAGCAGTTATATTTTTAGGTAAATGTGGCGGCTTAAAACGGAAAAACAACGTAGGCGACCTAATATTACCTATTGCGGCTATTAGAGGCGAAGGTACCTCAAATGACTATTTACCTGCCGAGGTGCCCGCATTACCATCATTTGCTTTGCAGAAAGCGATATCAACTACCATCCGGGATTTCTCTTTAGATTATTGGACAGGCACCTGCTATACCACTAACCGCCGCGTTTGGGAGCATGACAAAAAGTTTAAAAACTATTTGAAAGAGCTGCGCGCCATGGCTGTTGATATGGAAACCGCTACCATTTTTACCTGCGGATTTGCAAATAAAATACCAACCGGAGCATTGTTGTTAGTCTCAGACCAACCAATGATACCTGAGGGTGTTAAAACAACCGAGAGCGACTCGAAAGTAAGCTCGCAATTTGTGGAAACCCATTTAAAAGTAGGTATCGAATCTTTAAAACAATTGATAAATGGTGGGCTTAC
>JACMRC010000426.1 GCA_014376655.1 Mucilaginibacter sp.
AATCAATTTAATAGCCATTACCACTGAGATTAAACCAATAAATAACGACCCGGTATCCCCCATAAATATTTTGGCAGGGGTTAAGTTAAATTTAAGGAAGCCTAAAATTGCACCAACTAATACTAATGAAATTACAGCAAGCTCGTATTGGTGCGAATAAATAAATAAGGCGGCAAAAGCAATGTTTGCTACAATACCGGTAACACCTGCTAAGCCATCAATACCATCAATAAGGTTAAATGCATTAACTATCATGATGATGACCAATATTGATAGCGCAGAACTTATTGCAAAAGGAAGATCATATATACCAAATACACCATACATGCTTGTTAAGCGTATATCGCCTGAAACAACCAGTATTAAGGCAACAACAAACTGCACTAAAAATTTGGTACTTGAATTAACGCCCGAAAGATCATCCTTTAGCCCCATTATGAATAGAATTATACTTGCCGTAAGTAAATATCCTATAGGGAATGATTTATCTATCATGCTAAAAACCAGTGTAGTAACTGTAAAGCTTACAAATATGGCAACACCGCCTAAACGGGGTATACCCTGATCATGATGTTTACGGAAATGACCAATATCATCATACAGATGGCGGGCACGGGCAACATGTAAAATTGATGGAATAGCAATTGCCGAAAGTAATGCGGCAAAGCCTATAATACATACGTAATAAATAAATTGGTAATGGTCTAAAAATTGTGGCACGTAATTAAGCATTAAGGCATTAGCGTATATATCAACGACCAAATTTAATAACATGGGTTACAATTATTTTGTGTACTTATTAACTTGTTAACAATAATCCAGCCTATTTTAAATATACTGAAATATTTTACTTATTGGTTTAAAGACCACACTTAACAGTGGAAATTTCACCCCGTTTTTCCTCATTGCCATGTAATCATTTCCCCAAGCCTTAATTCTGTTGAAATAATTTTTATTACTTTGCCCGCCTATTTCCATAGTAATCATGGTTTTATTTAAGTAGTACGTGTTTGCTTTATTTAAATGTATAAAACGAAGCATTAACTCGTAATCGGCTGCTGTTCCATATTGCAACTTATAATCCCCCCACTTTTCAAAAAGCACCCTTTTACAATAAAAAGTTGGGTGTGGTGGCATCCAGCCTCTGTTAAACATCCCCGGCTTATAAGCTCCTGACCTCCACTTACGTACAATACTTCCGTTTGGATTTATATAATTTAAATTACCATATAATACGTCTATATTATCATTTGCAAAAGCAGTTGCTATATCGCTCAGTGTTTCCTTATACGCAAAAAAGTCGTCAGAGTTAAGGATACCCACAATATTTCCTGTTGCCATCCGTATACCTTTATTCATAGCATCATAAATACCGGCATCTGGTTCTGATACAAAAAAATCAATATGCTGTTTATGTTGGCTTATAATTTGTAAAGTATCGTCGGTTGATGCACCATCAATTATTATATACTCTATGTTACTATAGTTTTGTGCTATAACAGATTCTATGCAGCGACCAAGCGTTTTTTGGGCATTACGGGTTACTGTAATTAAAGAAATTTTTAAAAGCTGCACTTCTGAAAAAATAGGCTAAGTTATAGTGACAAAATATGTAGTTTTGGGATTGTTGCCGAATAGATATTAAATATAAAGTCGAACTTATTGTACTTATGCGCTATTTAATTATTATTTCCTTGTTTGTAGGAATCATTTTTACATCATGTTCATACAAACAGGACCAGGTATTACTTGAGCAAAAAAGCTTTATCCCGGATACCACTTTAAACAAAAGCTTTACAAATATAAGTAATTATCACATTAGGCCTCAGGATATTCTGCAGATTATAAACGTACAAAACAGTAAAAACCTGGTAGATATTTCTGCAGGGGTTGCGGGTGCTTCTGCAGCATCGACATCGCAACAAGGTGAAAGCTACCAGGTGGAAGAAGATGGCACCATTGCTTTAACCGGAATTGGTAGAGTACCTGTTGCCGGCATGACCAGGGTGGAAGCCAGAAATTATATTGAAAACCTTTACCGCAAAATTTTAAAAGACCCTTTATTTGAAGTTAAAATAATAAACCTTAAAGTATTAGTATTTGGCGAAGTAAAAGGAGGCGGGATTGTTGCATTAACACATGATAATACAACATTAATGGAGGTGCTTAGCCAAGGCGGAGGCTTAAACGATAAAGCTGATAGTAAAACTGTTAAGATTATAAGAGGCGGGCAAAAATACCCAAAAACAGAAATTATAGATTTAACGGATATAAAAACGCTAACCGACCCCCGAATTATTATGCAAAACAATGATATTGTAGTAGTATCGCAAAATAAAAGGGCCGTGCGTGCAGAAAAGTTACAGGATTTTTCAACCATCGCATCACCTATTTTATTGATATTTAATACCACATTACTTGTTTTAACACTTATCCGCCGTTAAATGGAAGAGTTAGAAAAAACAGCGCACAAATTACCAAACCAGGAATTTGACTATTATAAAATAGCCAAGATCCTGTTAAGCCGTTGGTATTGGATAGCCGGATCTGTTTTAATATGTTACCTGGCTTCGAGCATTTATTTATGGTATACGCCTAAAACTTATGCTACATCTGCCTTAATTAAATTTGAAGAAAAAAAATCTGAAATATCTGATATTGTTGGCCTCGCGGGTGGTAACGATCGTGGCACTTTGTCAAGAGTACAAAGTGAAACTGCGGTATTGCAAAGTACCCCTCTACTTTTAAATGCCGTTAAACACCTTGATTACCTATTTAGCTTTTATGTTGTTGGGCGTGTAATTAACCGCACCAACGAGCTGTACCCGGCAAAACCGCTGGATATACAACTTATAAGGTTTGACAGTTTAAACTTCTCGCATGACCTGATAACCTATAAACCTATAAACAAAACTTCGTTTAGCATCAGTTATAAAAGCGGCGGTACAGATGTTACGCAACGGGGTACTTATGCTGTACCTTTTACAATAGGGCCAACATCGTTTAGTATCAAGTATCCGGGCGATATAGTCAAAACAACTTCTATCCTGTTTAAACTTAACTCGCCCGAAGAATTTATTGGAAGGATAAGAGGTGGTTTACGAACTGCCGAGACCGCCAAAAATTCAAACCTGTTATCATTAACAGAAACAGATGCTAACCCCCAATTTGCTGCTGACGCTCTAAACGCTATTGTGAAAGAATATGTTAATTATGACCGTACACAGAGAAGGAAATCTGCGTCGCAAATGATAGCTTTTATTGATAGCCAGTTGGACTTTTTGTCTACTAAACTAAATAAGTCTGAAAACTCCATCCAACAATATAAGCAAAACAAAAAAATGATGGATGTGCCCACTGCTTCAGATAGGGTATTGGGTCAGTCGAAAGACATAGAGTCACAAATTTCAATATTAAAAATTGATTTGCTTGGTATAGATCAGCTTCAAAAAGATATTGTTAAGGGTAAAGATAATGTAAGCCTTAATTTTAATAGCGGCGGCGCTGGCAGTAACACGCAACTTGGCGAATTCATTTCAGCTTTAAATAGCTTGTTATCAAACAAAACCGCGTTGCTTAAGCTATATAACAGCAATTCTACGCAGATACATGATATAGACCAGCAAATTTTACAGGTTAAAACAAATGCTATAACCAGTATAGTTACTACGCGCAAGCAAATTGAATCAAAACAAAAATATTTACAGGACCAACTTGCGCCTATAAATCAACAAATTAGCCAACTGCCGGTGGCCGAGCGTGAGATGGTTAGTTTAAAGCGCGATTTTGACGTAAACGATAAAGTTTTTTCTTTTTTATCAGAGAAAAAACTGGACCAGGAAATTGTTAGTGCAGGTATTTTGCCTGGTGCAACAATAATTGATCTTGCTCAGCCTAACTACAGCCCCGTATCGCCTAACGAAAGTTCCATACACCATACAGCCATAACTTTTGGCCTTGCTATAGGTTTAGGGTTTATAATTTTAATAAGGATATTAAACCCCTATATTTATGATAAAGAAACAGTAGAAAGCCTTACTACAATACCCATTATTGGGGTTATCAGGAAATTTCCGGAAGATATTGACGAGTTCAGTACTCAAATCCTGGCTATTAGTAAACCCAAATCCATATTTGCCGAATCTGTAAGGGCTGTTCGTACAAATTTAAATTTCCTTGCGTCTGAGAAGAAAAGCAAAGTTATATGCATTACATCTGAAGTAGCCGGCGAAGGAAAATCATTTGTGGCGGTTAACCTGTCAAGTACATTATCACTTATTGATAAAAAAGTAATATTGATAGCTGCGGATTTAAGACGATCAAAACTGCATAAAACATTCCATGTGCCTAATGATATGGGGCTAAGCAATTACCTGGCCAACCAATGTACGGTTGATGATATTATTAACCACTCCAATCAAAGCGGTCTTGATTTTATAGTTTCAGGCCCTGTACCACCTAACCCATCAGAGTTATTACACTCTGACAGGGTAAAAGAATTAATAGCAGACCTGGAAGGAAGATATGATATTATAATGATTGACACCGCGCCAATTGGCCTGGTATCAGATGCAATACCATTGATAAGAATGAGCGATATTAATCTTTTTGTAATACGATCAGGCAAGTCAAAATTCTATGCTGCAACAATACCACAACGCATAGCCCAGGAGTACAAACTGGATAACACGGTTATTGTACTTAATGCATTTGCGCAAGACCTGTTGCACTCGCGCTATTACTCAACCAAATATACCGGTGATAATTATGGCACAACTTATTACTATTACTCTGATTACTCGGGCTACGAAAGCTCTGGTTATTACGTAGATCAGGATGAAGA
>JACMRC010000427.1 GCA_014376655.1 Mucilaginibacter sp.
ATTTAGTGCTGTAATGGATTCCAGGTCCAAGTGGTTAGTAGGTTCGTCAAACATCAGCAAATTGGCCGATTGCAGCATCATGCGACTAAACATGCAACGCATCTTTTCACCACCCGATAGTACACTGCTTTTCTTCAACACTTCTTCGCCCGAGAATAGCATCCTGCCTAAGAACCCACGAATAAACTGATCATCCTTTTCGCCAGGAGAGTACTCGCGCAACCAATCAATCAGGTTATCATTCTTACCGTGGAAGTAATCCGTATTATCCATCGGGATATCGGCAGGGTTAATGGTAACGCCCCATTTAAACTCACCTTTATAATCTTTATCGCGGCCGGTTAATATGTTATAGAAAGCGGTAGTAGCTAAACTGTTATTTGATAATACAGCTATCTTGTCGCCTTTGTTTACCATCAGGCGGATATCGCTAAATAGCGTCTCGCCGTTTATTTTTTTGCTCAGTCCTTCAATTTGAAGGATCTGATCGCCGGCTTCACGGCCAAGGTTATTGAATATAATTCCCGGATATTTACGATTAGATGGCTGAATTTCGGTAAGATCGATCTTATCCAAAGCCTTCTTACGGCTGGTAGCTTGTTTTGATTTGGATGCATTGGCGCTAAACCTACGGATAAACTCCTGCAACTCTTTAACCCGATCCTCAGTCTTTTTATTCTGATCAGATCGTTGTTTCAGAGCCAACTGGCTCGACTCGTACCAGAACGAATAGTTACCTGTATAAATCGTCATCTTAGCAAAATCGATATCAACTACGTGCGTACACACAGTATCCAGGAAGTGCCTATCGTGGGATACTACCAATACAATTGCCTCGTAGCTTGCAAGGAAATCTTCTAACCAGCTAACAGTATGGATATCCAAATCATTCGTTGGCTCATCCAGTAATAATATATCGGGGTTACCAAAAAGGGCCTGTGCCAATAATACACGTACTTTTTGTGTATTATCTAAATCCTTTACTAATTGATAATGAAACTCTTCTTTAATGCCCAAGTTGCTTAATAGGGTAGCGGCATTGCTTTCAGCATTCCAGCCATCCATTTCGGCAAAAAGGTTTTCCAGTTCGCCGGCACGTTCGCCGTCTGCATCTGTAAAATCCTCTTTAAGGTAAATGGCATCTTTCTCTTTCATAATGGCATACATTTCCTTATGGCCCATCATTACGGTTTCCAAAACTGTAAAGTCATCAAAAGCGTAGTGATTTTGGCTTAACACAGCCATACGTTCGCCGGGGGTAAAGCCCACCTGCCCGCTGGTAGGGTCAATTTCGCCCGAAAGGATTTTTAGAAATGTAGACTTACCCGCACCGTTGGCACCAATAATGCCATAACAGTTACCCTGAGTAAATTTTAAGTTAACGTCTTCGAATAATGTACGCTTACCGTAGCGTAGAGATAGATTGGATACTGAGATCATACTGCACCTGTAATTTGGCGCAAAGGTACAGATTTTTGAGAGATTAGAGATTGGTTAATTAGAGATTAGTAGCCTAATTGTAAACAATAGTCCAAAGTAATCTCTAATTAACTAATAACTATTTAACTGCAGCCGCAAGGCTGCTCGTTTCGTGATCGGCTAATTTTTGTAACGGGCCGGATGCCATCATTTTCATCATCATATTTAATTCGGCATTGATGGTGAAGGTAGCTACTGTGTTGTCAGCATCGCCGCTTAGTTCCCAGCTAAGTTGTACCGGGAAGGGTGGGCCGTTTACTGCTAATATTTTGATGGATTTGTTTTCGATACGTTCTGCAACCTGTAATGAAAGTTGCGCCATGTTTTGGATCCCAAAACTCGCATCGTTAAAAGCAGAGGTCCAGTTCTGTACATTATCAGGCATCAATTGCTGGTGATTATTAAAATCAGCTAAGAACTGATAAACATCAGTTAATGATCTGTTTATGTTTATTTTACTTGTAAAAGTAGCCATTGAAGTTAGTGATTAGAGATCAGTTAATTAGAGGTTAGCGCTCAATTATTACATATATATGCCAACTGCAAACTCAATACTGCCAACCTAATTAAACACCCCAGGTTGACGGGCTTTCGCGCCATTCTCTTAATACATCAACATCTTTGCGGGTTATGTATTGATGCTCTTCAGCATAGCCTAATAAAGCTGTGTAATTTGACAGGGTTATAAACGGACAATTAGCAGCTTTAAAGTTTTCGGCAGCTATATCAAATCCATAACTGAATATGGCGGCTAAGCCTGCTACGTCATAACCGGCATCGCGCAAAGCTGCAACTGCTTGTAAACTGCTTTTTCCTGTTGATATCAGGTCTTCTATTACTACAACACGTTTGCCGGTAAGTACATCACCTTCAATCATGTTACCTGTACCATGTTCTTTTGGTTTTGCACGCACGTAGATAAATGGCAAGCCTAATTCTTGCGCCACTAATGCGCCTTGTGGTATACCTGCAGTGGCAACGCCTGCAATACAACCAACCGATCCAAATTTTTCCTGAATGATCTTAGTTAGCTGCTGCCTTATATAAGTACGTATGGTTGGGTGTGAAAGCGTAATGCGGTTATCGCAATAAATAGGCGATTTCCAGCCGGATGCCCAAGTAAAAGGATTATTAGGTTGTAATTTAATTGCTTTAATTTGCAACAGAAATTCCGCTACCTGTTGTTCGGTTTCAGTAGTATTAAACATGGCTCAAAAATACAGAATTTATATTAACCAGAAAGTTATCTTATTAACAGAATCTGAACCAAAGAAATCTGCCCACTATCAAAAGATTGATAGCCAGAGCTTTGATCTGAAAATAATTTATAACTGGGTGTTGGCACATAAAAGCGATTGGTTTTATGTAATTTGTACGGATACTAAGGCTTTTTTTAAACAAATAAAAAAAGATAATAAGTTAATTGAAGCTGCAGGCGGACTGGTTAAAAATGAAAAAAAAGACCTTTTATTTATTTACCGTAACGATAAATGGGATTTGCCTAAAGGGAAAATTGATAAAGGCGAAACCGTAAAAGAAGCTGCCGTACGCGAGGTACAGGAAGAGTGCAATATTACCGTAAGCAAGCTTGGCAAAAAGATCTGTAAAACCTATCACGTATATTTTTGGAAGGATGAGATAGTATTAAAGAAAACCCATTGGTTTAAAATGAAAGCCAAGGGGCAACAAAAATTAAAACCACAAAAAGAAGAGGGAATAACTGATGTACGCTGGTTCAGGCCCAATGATATTGATACTATAGTATCTAATACCTTCCCGTCTATTATGGATGTGTTGGCGGCAAGGCACTTGCTTACAGATACGCCAGCGCCTCTTTCGGAATAAATTGTGTTACATCGCCGTTATGACGCATTATTTCGCGCACAATGGTTGAGCTTATAGACGAGTAGCCTGGTTTACTTACAATAAATATACTTTCAATATCAGGTGCAAGCGAGTGGTTCATCTGTGCGATAGCTTTTTCATACTCAAAATCTGATACGGTACGTATGCCGCGGATCATATAAGCGGCTCCGATGCTTTTACAAAAGTTAACCGTAAGTCCCTCATAGGCTATAATGTGGATTTTGGGTTCACTTTCAAAAACAGATCTTAGCATTTGCTCGCGTTTTTCGATACTCAAAAACCCGGGTTTGGTACTGTTTGTACCAATACCAATGTAAACCTTATCAAATAAACCTACCGATCTTTTTACTATATCAACATGAGCTTTGGTAACCGGATCAAACGATCCGGGGAAAAGGGCTATTTTCATAACTGCTGTATATTAAGTAAATATAACCTGAAGTATTGATTAAAATATTTAGTTCTATTTTATTTTTTGAATGAAGCCGTAGTGCTTATTGTTAGGCTTTCCGTTATCTAAATTATAAGCCTGGTAAAATATTGTTTTATTATTTTTATCTATCCCATTAAATACTACGCCAATAACGCTCTGTAGATCTTTATTCTCTGCTTTTAATGCAACGGTATCGGTAAGTTTAATATTACTTTTATACTTTATAAGCGGTACAATGCCGTCGTTTGCTTTATCGCCGGTATACTGCGGGCTTACAGCAAAAATTTGAGGCATAGTTTTTAACTGGCTAACAGTTACCGGGAATTTAAACTTGTTATTGGCATCATCCAACACAGTGGAGAAAAATATCCGCATATTGTCTTCATTTTTATAATGAAAAAAATCACCAACAGGGTTACCCAACTGTGAGGTGATTACCAACATGTTAGCCGCATCTAATACACTTCCCTTGCTATAAAGCTCTTTGGCTATTTTGTAATAATCAAACGCTGTTTTATTAAATATGCTGTATTCGCCAATTTGCAAAACATTTAGTTTCCAGTCGTTACCATATTTACCATACACAGCCAGTATAAGACAATTTACGGGTAGATTTTTTGTGACCATTACAGAAGTGTACATTTCCTCATTCATTGCCCGGTAAGTAATCACGTAATCTGTACTATCACCTTTGTTTGTTTTTAGCGAGTCTATAAAGTTACCGATGTGGTGTTTGGTATAAAACTCATCCAACAACTCGTATTCTGTGGCGTGATAAATTTGCCCGGTGTTGTTAACAAGGGTGTCTAACCTTTTGCCTGATCTTTTAAGTAATTCAGGAGATAAAAGCAACTTAACGCTATTGGCATCTTTATCCATAATGCCTTTAAATAATTTCTTATCTAACTCTGCTATTTGTTTTTTAATGTCGCTGTTAATACTGTCATTTACCCCAAAGCCGGTAGTAGGTTCTTTACAGCTTTGAAAAAAAATAATAGCAAGAAAGGTGAAAAGAATAAGCGAGATCTGTTTTTTCATTGGGTTATATTATTGGCTTGAAATTGAAGTGCTAATATATTAGTTTTTAAAAAAGGAGAATGATGAATGTCCATATTTACGTTGCTCTGTAAAAGCGGGATGATTGCTTAAATTTTGCATAGACTGATGCTCGACTATTAACAAACCACCAGGCAATAAAAGGTTCTTTTCAAATATAATCTTCGGTATCTCCGGGATCTGGTTCATATCATACGGCGGATCGGCAAATATCAGGTCGTATTGTTCGGTTTCCAGTTGCAGGTATTTAAATATATCGGCCTTGAAGGTTTTTATTTGTGTAAACCCGTGCTGTCGCGAGGTATCTTTAACATAATTTATACAGTGGATACTTCTGTCAACGCTGATAACCTGTTCTGCGCCACGCGATGCAAATTCGTACGTAATGTTACCTGTACCGCAAAAAAGATCAAGCACTTTAATGCCATCAAAGGCTATTTGATTTTGGAGGATGTTGAACAACGCTTCCTTGCCAAGATCGGTAGTAGGGCGTACCGGTAAGTTTTTAGGCGGATTAAGCCTTAATCCTTTTAAAGCACCTCCAATGATCCGCATAACGATAAGGCCGCTAATGTAAGTACCTGTTGTGAAGCTATCTGTTCTGGCAACTCTAATAATTGCGGGTTAAAGAAAGTTACGTTTGAAAAGAAGGTAGCCAAGCGAACGCTGTATTTATCTTCGGGTTTGATATTGCCACTTAGTTTAAGGTGCATTTGGTTAGCATACAGTCCTAACTCTTCCACCACAAATGATGCAAAATAAGCCAGGTCATCCTCGCTTTTAAAGTCAAAATTATTGTAGAAACGGATAGCACCATTTTTAAAATACAGGAACTCAGCTTTGCCATTTTCTGTGTGCAGGTACAGGTCCTGGCTGGTAGGGTTATTTTGTGCGGCGGCTGTTATCCAGCCTTTATTAATGTATACAGTATTATTCAAATCGTATCGCTGTACAGCGGATACGATCTTTTCGTCGACCTTATAAATTATATAGTTGGCACTATCTAACGACTGTGCTAAAACTCTTTCATCCGGCTTTACATCCAATAAACGGGCGTAGTTAGCTATTTGGTTTTTACTGAAGATAGGAGCAGGCACCAGCGTAAAACCATCAGACGGTAAACCAATAACAACCTTTTTATAGGTCGCAGTTAGTTCATCAGTTAATTCCTGCGGATCACTAAGTTCGGCAAGGTTACAATTGGTGTCCCATGCAATAACCTGTTTTTTGTAGGTAATTGCGTATGAAAATGAACCTCCATCAATTTTAATTAGCAGCGTATAGTAGTACGCCTGGTTAATATTAAACGACGGATCGCGGAAAGTATAAATTTGTTCGCTCATGCTATCAACAAAAGTAATATTTTTTGAATTACTTAGCTTAGTTATCAGCATTTTTGCAACGTGTTAGATAACGACCATATCCGCAAAGCTTTTCCGCACGAACCTACTGCCCAGCAACAGGAGTTATTTAACCGTTTAGATACTTTTTTGCAGCAAGACAATGGCGACGAATGCTTCATTTTAAAAGGATATGCCGGTACGGGCAAAACCACCATTGTAGGCGCGTTAGTTAAGGCATTAAGAGCGTACGACTATAAATCGGTTTTATTAGCGCCAACAGGTCGTGCAGCTAAAGTTATTACCAGCTACTCGGGGCGTAAAGCATTTACTATCCATAAACGCATCTACCGCAAAAAAACAGCGCTGAACGTTGATGAATCTTTTTCTATAGCCGATAACTTAGCTACTAACACCATATTTATTATTGATGAGGCATCAATGATCTCTGATCAGCTAAGTGGTAATAACCGCGATACTTTGTTGTTCGACCTGGTTAAATACGTTTACAACGATAAAAATTGCAAGCTGATGCTGGTAGGCGATACCGCGCAATTGCCGCCGGTTGGATCAGATCATAGCCCGGCATTGGACGAAAATTTAATGAAAGCTGATTATGGCCTTAACATATTTAGCTATGAATTGACCGATGTACTGCGCCAGGGAAAAGATTCGGGTATCTTATATAATGCAACCCGCATCCGCGACATCATTCGCCGGGGACAAGAGGTTATACCGCAAATAACTACCAAAGGTTATACTGATGTTTTCAGGATGACGGGCGAGCGTTTAGAGGAAGGGTTGGAATACGCGTACAATAAATATGGCAATGAAAACACGCTCATTATCTGTCGCTCAAACAAAAACGCGAACCTATACAACAAGCAGATTCGTGCCCGCCTGCTTTGGCGCGAAGAAGAGTTGACAGGTGGTGACCAAAT
>JACMRC010000428.1 GCA_014376655.1 Mucilaginibacter sp.
CGATGTGATATTTCACGTTAAGTTGCTGGATACTGATAGTAACTTACAACAACAAGCCGTTGGCGTATTGGGGGTAAACCTGTTATATGCTTGTTTTTATTATAACGAAGTGCCGCTTGCGTTTTTGCTGTCGCTGATGGACGATTTGAGTAAAGACCGCATCCAGATAGATATGATCCAGTTTGAAGGTCCAAACTTTGAAAAGGTAGATAACCGCCTGATGAGTTTGCACCTGGTTAAATATGGTTTCTCTGACGCGGCGCTATTTGGCCCGGATGGCGAGAGCGAGCAGCCATCAGAAGCTTTATATAAAAAGCACGTGGTAGTTATAAGGGGGCGTTTTAGGCCGATAATTAACGTACACCTGGATATGCTGAAAACCGGTGTTAAACAGTTTATACAGGAGCCGGATGTCGACAAAAAGAACGTAGTTGTGGTTACCGAACTTACCCTGCAGTCGTTGGTTGAAAGGGATGCTGATCCGAATACGGAGATTGATGAAAAGGATTTCCTTGATCGGGTGGATATCCTCTGCTCTTTAGGGCAAACGGTATTGATATCCAATTTTCACGAGTATTATAAACTGGTGTCTTATCTTTCCAAGATCACCAGTTTAAAGTTGGGCGTGGTGCTTGGTTATCCAAACCTGGAATACATTTTTGGTGAGGAGCATTATAAGGACCTGCCGGGCGGGATCCTGGAGTCATTCGCTACGCTGTTTAGCCGTAAGGTGAAGCTGTTTATATACCCAACGCTGCGCAACGGCGTTATCATGAACTGCCTGCGCTTTTACCCACCACCGCATTTAATAGACCTGTACCGCTACCTGATAGCTAACAACAAGATAGAAGACATCCGCAACTATAACGAGAACAACCTGCATGTACAAACAGATATTGTACTACAACTGATCAAACAAGGTGCCGAAGGCTGGGAGCAGGTTGTACCGCCCGAAGTTGCTAAGATGATAAAAGAACGCTGCCTGTTTGGTTATCCATGTGCTATTGAGCCGCTGATTGTTGAGCCGGTAAAGACCGAGGGCATAGAAACTGCAAAATAAAAGTGTTTCTCTGCGATTTTTTTTGTATTTTAGCATATATTCAATTGCCTGCTCTTTTAAACAGTTTAAACTTTTCGGCATTTTAACTCAACCCCAAAAGCGCAATAATTCAACTTCTATAATAATCTATTAACACACAGTTATTTAAGTTAAAAACTCACTGTGAAATTGCGTGATTTCGTGTGATAATAGTGTGAAAACGTGTGATAATGCTGTGAAATCGCGTGATACAGTGTGATATAGCGTGATAATACTGCGATATTTCATCATATTTGTTCATGAATAAGATAGAACATATTGGTATTGCCGTTCCCGACCTTAAAGCCGCCGGCGACCTTTATGAGAAACTATTAAACACAACAGTATACAAAATTGAGGACGTAGCCAGCGAAGGTGTTAAAACCGCATTCCTGCAAAGCGGGCCTAATAAGATCGAACTGCTTGAGGCATCGTCTGCCGATAGCACCATTGCCAAATTTATAGCCAAAAAAGGGGAGGGGATCCACCACATTGCTTTCGAGGTAGATGATATCAAAGCCGAAATGGCCCGACTAAAAAACGAAGGTTTTATTTTACTAAGCGATGAACCTAAACGCGGTGCAGATAATAAGCTGGTTTGCTTTGTGCACCCTAAAAGCGCGGGCGGGGTGTTGGTAGAGTTGGTGCAGGAGGTTGAATAAATAGGCTATTTGATCAAGCTTTTTAAATGCGCGATATCAAATTTTTCGAGATTTGATCCTAAGCTGATTTTCTTTTTATCGTAAGTGAATGATAGGATGTCGGTATAATCATAAAATCTAAATCCAGGAAAGCCCCAGTAGTCATTAGATTTAATATTATGTTCAATCATGATATTTTGAATTTTACTTATATCATAAATTTTAGTTCTCGCAATTAACAATATATCTGATTTCATAACAAGTTTTTTATCGGCTATAATAAAAGTCGTTTTACCAAAAAATGCCCACAAAAGTTGGTAGGTAAAATATATACTTATGAGGAAAAATAACACGTCGAAAAATTTTGTTTTAATATCAGCTAACAAGAAATTTTCATAAATACCATCAGCTTTGTAAATAAAAATAAGAAGAATGAGAACGGTAATTACAATGGATATATAGTTCTTTTTACTCTTTACTATTATTGTATTTGTTGAGCCTGTTTCTTTGTTCATTGTGTCTAAGGTTGAGTAAAAGTATCAATTATTTGATTTAATATTTACGATTATAATAATCTGAAAGATTCCTCAATAACCAATCTTCCACATCCTGTTAATAATTTTTTAATTTCCCCTTTTTACTTTTCAAATTAAATGCTACATTTGCACCTCTTTTATTAGAAGAAGTATAACAGCAATGAAAAAAGATCTGCATCCATCAAACTATAGATTAGTTGTATTTAAAGATATGTCAAACGACTATTCTTTCATCACTAAATCATGTATCGACACCCGTGAATCAGTAAAATGGGAAGACGGTAACGAGTATCCATTAGTAAAATTAGAGATTTCTCATACATCACACCC
>JACMRC010000429.1 GCA_014376655.1 Mucilaginibacter sp.
ATAGAATTAAACGCTTCCTGCTGTTGGGTGCTTAGTTCAAAATTTGCATCCAGGTCCTCCTCCTCAAAATACAAACGACTAACGTTCTTTTCCTCAGCTATAAAAACTTCTTTCTCAATTAACGAATTAATGCTCGACGCGCCTGCACCACTCTCTTCTACTAATTCGTTTTTTGATATAGTTTTTTGGTGACGTGCCAGTTTAATGTAGGCCAATACAGCATCTGCCTGTTTAGGCGCACGTTTTTCAAGGATAGCAAATAAATCTTTTAAACTATCCTGCCCTTGGTAGGCCGGGTTAAGTGTTAAAAAAGTACGCTTACGTGGTTTATAACGGTCGCTTAACTCTTCGGATATGTTGATGATATTTTTCTCGAATAGTCCCTTCAATATCGGCATTACTGTTTTTTGGCTTAACAGTTTAGCTATATCGCTTATGGTAAGTTCGGGTTGGATCTCAAGCGCCTCTACGATTAAGTATTCTTTATCATGCAGTGTAGCTTTATCATATTCAAACTCCTTATTAAGCTCGATCTTGGTTTCGCTGGCTAATTTTAGCGCAGATGGCAAAGCTGCGTTCATTACTTCGCCATCATTACACATATAATATTCGGCCAGCCATTTCCAAAACTGCAGTTGTTTTTGGGTTACAACGGGGCGGTTGTCCAGTATCTCCAGTAAATATTTGGCTTCGTATTTTTCGGGAGGATGCTCTGTTATAGCCGAAACAATTGCCGTATAAAGCTTGCTTTTACCAAACTGCACCACCACACGTTTGCCAATAGCTATGATATTGTTTAGCTCGAAAGGCACCCGGTAAGTGTAATTCTTAGCAATAGCAAGCGGTAAAATTACTTCTACAAAAAGTGTTTTACGTTCGGTATATGGTGCTTCGGCAAATTCCAGCATAATTTTTATTTACCCTTAGCGGCAGCAATGGCAAGCGATAGCCAGCCAACAATAAATAACAAGCCTCCTAAAGGCGTTATAGGGCCTATTACCTTTACGCTTTCAATATGCAACAGATCGCGACAGGCCAGTAGGTATAATGATCCTGAAAAAAACACGATCCCGATGGCAAACAGATAAAAACTGGCTTTTACCCATCCACTGTTGTTTTTAGCGATTGTTGACAGGAACAACAAAGCAAAAACGTGATAAAAGTTATAATCGACAGCGGTATGCCATACTTCTAATTGCAATGGCGAGATAAGTGCTTTTAACCCATGCGCACCAAATGCCCCGGCTACAACAGCCACCATACCAAATATTGCAGCAGTAATTATTATTGATCTGTTCATGAAACTTTAAAAGGCTAAGTTAACCAATTGAAAGTATTACTTGAATGCATGGCTGTAAAAATCTAACTTGCAGCGTAAACAATTACAATGAGGCGACTGATTATTACCACAATAATTTTGTTTATGGCTGCCATAGCCATAACAGTTGTCTATTTTAAAAATTTAAACACGCCGGGGCTACACACCAGCCAAACCATGGGTAACATTCCTGATAACGCTTCGCTGGTTTTTGAGTTTAATAACGATGATGGATTTTACGATATTTTTAAAGGTAATACATTATTTGCGGCAGTTATTGGCAAACAACAGCTTAATGAGTTAGATACTTTACGTTCTCAATTATTAGGGAACCCCGCTTTACAAAAATCCTTTACGGGGCAAAATACTTTTATTTCGTTACACCCATTAAAAGACAATACCGTAGCATTGCTGGTAACCATTGCAGCCACAAAAGGGTTCAACCCTGCGGATATTGATAAGTTACCCGGGCAATCAAACAAAGGATTATTGGTTAGTTTGGTTACCATCTACGGTAAAAAGGGTTACGCTATATATTCCGGTGCGCTTAAAAAACGGTTTTACCTTGTTAATAAAGAGGATGGCATATTTACCGGCAGTTTTTCGAAAGAGTTGATAGAGCAAAGTGTGCGTTACACTCCAAGCAAAGACAAAAAGCAATTTTTAAAACTGCCCGATCAGCAAAATTCAAACTCATTAGCTAACTTGTATATTAACTACAATCAGTTAAGCCCGTTATTTGATGTCCTGTTTAAAAACAAGAATACCGATATTTTTAAAAGCTTTAAACTATTGCCTGCATTGGCTGCTTTGAATTTGAATTTTAAAAGCGATGCTTTATTATTTACAGGCTTCTCTAACATTGAGCGCGACCAACCTGCCGGGTATTTAAATCTATTTGCTAATCAGCAGCCTGTTGTAAACCAGCTCAAAGATATTTTCCCGTCAACTACTGCCTATAGTTTAAGTTTTGCTGTGTCTAATCCTAAGCAATTTAAAACAGATCTATCCAATTGGTATGTAAAAGCAAAACTTCAACACGAAAAAGATTCGGTATTTAACAAAGTAAAAAAAGAAACCGGCATTAATTTAATAACCGAATTTAACCAGGTGTTAAGCAATGAATTTGCCGTAGTTACTACGCGGTATATGGAAAAATATGCCATTATAGCCTTAACTGATGGTGAGGCATTTAAACCGGTAATGATGAACATAAGCAGGATGACAACTAATAAAATAGGTCAGTTTAATTACAACAAGCTGCCCTACTTTTTATTGGGCGATGCATTTAGCTTGTTTAATCACCCATGGTTTATGATAGTTGATAATTATTTGATACTGGCCAATAGTGAGTCTGAATTAAAAAGCTACAGCGACACCTATATTAACCATAAATTTCAAAGCAAAATACAACAATACAGCCAGTTTAATAACCTGGTGGCCGAGCGAAGCAATGTTGCCTGGTATATTAACTTTAAAAACGCACAACCTATATTAAAGCGGGACCTGAGTGATGAATTTTATCATGATTTTGAGATTAACGAAATGGGCTGGGAAAATTTCTATGCTGCTTCATACCAGTTAATTGCTGCGGACAAAAACTTCTATACCAGCTTTTGCATGAACCTTAATCAACCTGGTAACCCGGAATAAAAACCTAAACAGGTAACACTCATATAACCAGCTAATAATATTTCAACTAAAAAACAATTAATTGATTTTATTTTACGAATAATAGATTTTGAAATTTTATCTTTAGAGACTTATTATTCCCCTGATCACAGTAATTAAATGAAGAAAGGTTTATTAGTTTGGTGTTTCTTTTTGATTGGCGTTAAGGTTTTTGGACAACAATTTGCGCAATACAACACCGGCTCGTTATACGACTCGTTCGAAAATCCTGCTCAAAGGGCTTTTATACCGGATACCACTAAGCAATTTGCATTCAACTTTTTTATTCCAAATTTCAATGCCAACATGTTTGTAGCCGGCAATGGCCAGGCAGCGTTAAAAACAAGGGCATTCGAGTCGTACTACAACACAGCCAATTTACAAATTGGCAACGGTGCTTATAATCGTATAAATATGAATTTAAATTCATATTTCATCATGTTTAAATTATTTGCCAGCGAAAGTGGCGACCAGGAGGTAGGTTTTGCATTTAATACAAAGGCAGAAGTTCGTGGTATAGCAACAGATGAATCTATTGCGCTATTTAATGGTTTTAGAAGATTAAATAATACAAGTTATGCTAATGTATTTAATGATCAACTTTTTTACCAGGCCTATCACCAAATTTCATTTACCTATCGCGAGCAGCTGACAAAGAAATTTGCATTTGGTGTAAAGCTAAGCGCGTTATCAGGCATTGCGTATAGAAAAGCTAATATTTATCAGTCAAGTATCTCGCTTGATCAAGCTAATGATGCGGCTACAATATCGTTACAAGGTACAAGTTATGCAAACAGTACTGACGGGCAGCCAGATATCCAAAAAATACTACCAACATTTAGAAACCCCGGCGCTGCAATAAGTGTAGGCACATCATACCTTGACGAAAGCGGTTACAAATGGCAGCTAAATATTAAAGACCTTGGTTTTATAAGCTGGAGTAAACAATCGTTAGTTTCTAATTTTAGCAGCAGCAAAACTATTAACGGTTTCTCAAGCAGCGACCGCGAAAAGACTATCAGCCATAGTTTAGATAGCCTTACCACAGGTAGCCAGGTAAAAAAGGGGTTTACCTCGCCAACTAATGGTTTATTAGAATTAAGCATCAACAAATCATACTGGCTGGATGGTAATGAGAATTTTAAATTCTCGCCTACTATTTTAGGTTCAAAAGAAATTTTTTATCCGGGACTAACTGTTGCATTACTTGCACCGATACAGCATAACAACAAGATATATAGTGTTATGGCTAACTATAACGACCTAAAACTTTTTAATTTGGGTTTACAGTATATGATAAAAAACGACAACTCGGAGTTTTTTATCGGCAGCGAGCGCATTGTGCAAACCGGGAAATTATTTCGTGATGCCATACACTCTGTTACTGATCCAGGACAAACGCAGGTTGTTGTAAACCAGGGCCGTTTTACAGGAATGGATTTTTATATTGGTGTATCCTTTAAATTTGGAGCGCTGATAGAGCGCCAGTTAAACTCAAGTTCGGTACCCGATGGCGATAAGGGCTTCGTTGGCAAAATATGGGATAGTATCTTTGGTAAAAAAGATAAAAACTATTAAGCTTTCTTTTGGGTAACTAAAAAATCTTTAAGGTAATAAGGTTCAAAGTAAGCCACGTCTTCAAATTCGGCTTTAGCAAATTTCTCAGCAGCCTTTTTGGTAAGATGTGTGGCCGAGTTAGCAAACCCGGTTGCAAATTGCGCATTAGGATTAGCACTCAAAACTTCGCGGCATTTCTCTGCGCCATCTCCAAAAAACAATATCTTATTATTTTGCAGTTGTGTGTTGAAACTATGCTCATCAATAATTTCTGCGGATGTTGGTTTTACAAACTCACCGTTAGCATCAAATAACGCGGTGTAAACTTCCATACGTCGCGCGTCTATCATAGGGCAAAGCAAGGTATCGGCATCGATATTACCTTCGCTAATTATCCCCTGCGCCATAGCGGCTAAAGTTTCTACCGCAATCAATGGTTTATCTAAAGCAAAACACAAACCCTTGGCTGTTGATACGCCTATACGTAACCCTGTATATGAACCCGGGCCACTGCTTACTGCCACTGCATCTATATCGCTGTATTTTAAACCCGCCGCATTAATTAGTTCGTCAATAAAAAGAGTGATTATTTCTGCATGGATATTGCGCTCGTCTAACTGTTTAAAGGCTGTAACCTCGCCATCCTTCATCAGGGCGACAGAACATACAGTAGTAGCAGTTTCAATTTGTATAATAGTCATTTTAAGTTTTGAGTATTGGGTTTTGAGTGGTGAGTGCTAATAAAATAGATATTTACTTATAACTCATTACTCAAAACTCATCACTAATTATGGTACAGAGTCATGGCCATGGCCGCCCCATGGGTTGCAGCTGGCAATGCGCTTTAAAGTTAACCATCCTTCTTTAAAGGCACCATGTTTTTTTATAGCCTCTACCCCATATTGTGAGCAAGTGGGTGTATAACGACATGAGGCACCTGTAAGCGGCGAAATAAAGTATTGGTATACTCTTATCAGCAATACAAAAAAAGTGCCTATAAGGGCTTTAAATATAGCTGCAACGGCCCTCATTTAACAAGTTCGGTATTAAGCTGCGTTAAAAGCTTAAGCATTTTTTTTTCGATAAGATCATAAGGAGCTATCTCTTTGCCAATATAACCTACCGAAAGTATTATTCGTTTGTCTGCATTGTTTAACTGGTCGTATAACTGCTGTTGCTTGCTTAGCCTGTAAACTTCGCGCATGCGCCGCTTTATCAGGATACGAGCAACGGCACGTTTATAACGCTTTTTGGAAACCGAAAACACAATTTGCACCGGCACCTGCTGAGGTTCGGTCACTAAAAGCCAGGAAGCTTTAAAGGGATAACATAAAAAAGAAGAACCGTTATGAAAAAGCTCATCAATAAGCCTTTTATTACATAACCGTTCTTCTTTTGTAAAGGTGTACATAGTTACTAATTATTGAACCGTAATTTTAAAACAACAGGTTCAAACCCTGGCAACAGAGCAGTAACCTAATATCTATGCTTTATGGCGGCCTTCGCTAGATACAGATAATTTTTTTCTGCCTTTAGCTCTTCTTGCTGCTAATATTCTTCTACCGTTAGCTGTAGACATGCGCTCACGGAAACCGTGTTTATTTCTTCTTTTTCTTTGAGAAGGCTGGAACGTTCTTTTCATGATTCTTTTATTCTATTTGTTTTTTAAAACAAGAGCGCAAATGTAAGGTAATTATTTAATTTTTCAAATAGATACAGTACATAATTATACACATATTTGCTCATCTGCTTATGTTAACATAATTTAAGTGCAAATATTCTCATTTATGAAGTCTGTTATCCTATCATTATTATTAATCCTCCCGCTATTGGCTTTAAGCCAGGATGCTCAAAATCAGCATTATAAAATATATAACACTGTATTACAAAAGCAGGTGAGTGTTGACGACGTAATTGCCACCATGGATAACGCCGACATTTTATTTTTTGGCGAAGAACACACAGATTCTATAGGCCATGTAGTTGAATACAGCTTATTAAAGAAACTATCTGACAAATATCCCGGCAAAGTGGCCTTCTCTATGGAGATGTTTGAAACAGATTGTCAGCCTGTTTTAAATGAATATTTAAAAGGCGCTATCCGCGAAAAAGACCTGGTAAAAGATGGCCGTGCCTGGCCAAATTACAAGGATTACAGACCGATGGTTGAGTTTTCGAAATCAAACAATCTCCCGGTTATTGCTGCTAATGCTCCCTCGCGCTATGTACACATGGTAACAGACAAGGGGTTAGCCAACCTGCAGCAATTAGATAGAACAGCACAGCAATACCTTGCCCCTTTACCTATTGATACCGCCAGCGGCGTTTATTACGACAAATTTTTAAAGATAATGGGCGGCCATGGCGCTATGGGCAATCTGAAAATTTACCAGTCGCAAAATTTATGGGATGCAACCATGGGATGGTCTATAGCGCAGTTTTATAAAAAGCACCGCGACTTTAAGATCCTGCAAATAAACGGCAGCTTCCACAGCGAAGAAAAATTGGGCTCTGTAGCACAATTGAAAAAATACGCGCCAAAAGCACGTGTATTAAATATTGCCACTTATAACGATGGCGATTTTAATGAAGCTGATTGGGCCAAATACAAACAATTGGGCGATTACATAATTTTCACAAAATCAAAATAAATAATGGTTGTAGCTTATCGCTATAACCATCATTATTAAATCTTACTTATTTCTTCGCTAACAAATCACGTATCTCTGTCAACAACACTTCTTCTTTAGTTGGTACCGGCTCTGGTGCAGGTGCCACTTCTTCTTTCTTTTTAGTAGCGTTAATACCTTTAACAATCAAAAACAAAGCTATAGCAACAATTACAAATGAAATAATCTGCGACAAAAAGTTACCATATTTTATTGCAGTGCCTGGTATTACCAACTCGGCCAAATTTGTTAAGTGAGCAGCTTTAAGTGCAGGTGTAAGTATGGCCGGGGTAATAATATCATCAACCAACGAACTAACTATCTTACTAAATGCTCCACCAATTACAACGGCAACCGCAAGGTCAACCACATTGCCACGCATGGCAAACTCTTTAAATTCTTTTACAATAGCCATAGTTTTTACAAGTTATATTTATAAAGTTATCATAAAAATATTGTGCCGTCCAAACAAATATTGCTTTTTAGCATTTACTGTTAAATCGATTTTCATTTTAAACAAGATTTAAAGTTATAGGTAATTTGATGTAGATTTGCCTTGTCCTATTATGTTAAAACAGAATCTCCAACAAAAGCTATTACAAAAGCTATCGCCGCAGCAAATACAATTTATAAAATTGTTGCAGGTACCTACTGTATCGTTAGATACACGTATAAAAGAAGAATTGGAAGAGAATCCTGCACTTGAGGATTTGAGTTTAACAAATCTTAACGAACCAGAGGAACAATATCCAGACCGCGATCCGGATGAAGACACTTTTAACGGCGATGAAGAACGTGGCGAAGCAGATGAGTTTAACATTGATGATTACCTGCAGGAAGATAATGTAAACGAATACGGATCGCGCTATGACCAAAATGGCGATGATGAAGAGGAGCGTAAAGAAATACCGTTTGCAGTACAAAGTTCGTTTTTTGAGCTGCTACAATCGCAACTTGATATGCTGCCAATGTCTGACAAAGACTTTAAGATAGCTAACCAGATAATAGGCAGTTTAGACGATGATGGTTATCTGCGCAGGCCAATAATGTCGCTTACCGATGATTTGGCTTTCTCACAAAACGTGGTGGCCGAAGATGAGGAAGTTGAAGACATGTTAAAGCTGATACAAAGCTTCGATCCTCCGGGTGTTGGTGCCCGCAGTTTGCAGGAATGCCTGTTAATACAATTACGCCGTAAAGATGCTACCGACCCTATAATAGTTAAAGCTATTTTAGTTGTTGAGCATTATTTAGATGTGATTACGCGTAAGCATTATGATAAGCTTGAGAAATCATTAAACATGAACTCTATCGAGCTGCGTGGCGTAGTTAATGAAATATTAAAGCTCAATCCTAAGCCCGGCGATTCTAATGAGGTAAACAGCAAGCAAATGCAGGTTATTCCTGATTTTCATATCAAGAATAGCGATGGCGTGCTGATACTTACCCTTAACTCAAAAAATGCGCCCGAACTGCGTGTAAGCCGC
>JACMRC010000430.1 GCA_014376655.1 Mucilaginibacter sp.
CCCCTGCATAAAACCAGCATCGTCCAGTTAAATAAAGAACTTAATGCCAATGGCTTTCATTTAAAGCAAGATGGCGAGTTTATGCCGATACAGCACTTTTTAGTGTATCAGAAGGATTAATCAAAACAACTACACGCACCTATGTATTTCGCTATTATAATACCCATTATTGCCCTGCTTGCTTTTATCATCTTCCGTAAAAAAGGAAGTGCATTACCCGCCGGTTTCCAGAAACTGGATAAGTCGTTGCGGAAGCTGTTAGATAGCCGGGTAGATTATTATCACCGATTAACCAATGCCGAAAAGCGCAGGTTTGAATCGCAGGTAGCCGTGTTCCTGCAAACGGTGAATATTGAAGGCGTAGGATCTGAGATTACGGATGTTGATAGGGTGCTGATCGCGTCGAGCGCCGTAATACCCGTATTTGGCCTGGGCGATTGGGAGTATCGCGATCTGCTAACTAACGTAATACTATACCCGGATACATTCGACCACGAATACCAGTTTGAAGGCGGCAGCCGCAATATCCAGGGAATGGTAGGCACCGGTTATATGAATGGGCAGATGATCCTATCGCGACCGGCATTGCTTAAAGGGTTCTCGCCAATGTCGGGCAAAGAGAATACCGCTATCCATGAGTTTGTGCACCTGGTTGATAAATCAGACGGTGCAACCGATGGTGTACCCGAGCAATTAATGGAGCATGATTACGCTACTCCCTGGCTAAGCCTGATGCATAAGGAAATGCATCGTATCAATGAGGGGCATTCTGACATCAACCCCTACGCCACCACCAATGAAGCCGAGTTCCTGGCTGTAGCATCCGAATACTTTTTTGAAAAACCGGGTCAGTTTAAAGAAAAGCACCCCGAGCTTTATGAGCAGCTAAGTAAGATTTTCAGGCAAAAACCTGCCAATTAAAATTCAAATAAAGTCCTTCTTTTTGGCGTTCATATTGGCGCTGCGAATCATAAAGCCTGCAAATACAAACAGGCCTATCATTAATACAACGGCTTCAATAATATTTGTGGTGTGGTCATGGCTCATAGTTAATATCAGTATAACTGTAATTAATGTTATAAGCACAGTAGTTACTAATGTGGTTATCGAGGTTCTTTTTCCCATAGTTGTTTTTAAGTTATATAACCTAAATCAATAAGCGCACCATCATGTCGCTATTTATGTTTTTAGTATAAAAAAAAGCTAAGACAACTATAAGCAATGTTTTTATGGGGATTTCTCTACTCAAATTAAGGCATAATAATTCCGTCTATATTAGTAGATTAGCCTAAAGTTTATATATCCCCATATATAATACAAACCAGTTATGAAGAAAAAATTATTCCCCGTTGCCGTTATTGCCGCCATAGGCATTTGTTGTTTGGGCTACACTAAAAAGCAAGCCGCCAAACGCCCCAATGTTATTATTATTTATACGGATGACCAAGGCTACGCCGACATGAACATCTACGGATCAAAAGATCTGGTAACGCCTAATATGGATGCATTGGCAAGAAGCGGCGTGCGGTTTACGCAATTTTATTCGGCTTCGCCAATCTGCTCGCCGTCACGGGCGGCACTGTTAACGGGCAGGTATCCGCAGCGTGCAGGTTTACCGGTAATGGGGCCATCAAAAGAAGGTATGGCTGGTATGTCCGGCTCTCAATATACGTTGGGCGAACTTTTTAAGGATGCAGGCTATAAAACAGCACATATTGGCAAATGGCATATAGGTTATAGTAAAGAAACAGAGCCAAACGCACAGGGTTTTGATTATTCATTCGGGTTTATGGGTGGATGTATTGATAATTACTCGCACTTTTTTTATTGGGAGGGGCCTAATCGTCATGATCTATGGAGAAATGGCACGGAGATCAATGAAGCCGGTAAATTCTTCCCCGATATGATGGTAGATCAAGCCGGCAAGTTTATGGCCGAAAATAAAGATAAACCCTTCTTTATGTATTGGGCCATTAACAATCCGCATTATCCGTTACAGGGCAAAAAGAAATGGCTGGATTACTATAAAAACCTGCCATCGCCACGCGATAAATATGCAGCCAGTATATCAACAATGGACGAAAACATTGGTGACCTGCTGAAGAAACTGGATGCACTTGGACTTAGAGAAAATACGATTATAGTTTTCCAGTCAGACCAGGGATTTTCTATGGAAGAACGCACCTTTGGCGGCGGCGGTTCAGCGGGTGTGTACCGCGGATCAAAGTTTAGCTTATTTGAAGGTGGCGTACGTGTGCCTGCTATCATTAGCTGGCAAAAACATATTCCTGCAAACCAGGTGCGCACACAAGTAGCAACCAATGTAGATTGGTTCCCAACACTTGCGGCTTATTGCGGTATAAAAATGCCGGCACGCATAGTTGATGGAAAAAGCTTGTTGCCGGTAATAGCATCAGACCAAGCCAAAACAGCGCACCAAATATTTAATTGGCAAAGTGCCGGGCCAAAAAACAACCCGCAATGGTCTGTATTAGATGGCGAATGGAAACTAATGCACAGTCCTTTTGAAGCAAAGCCAGAAGAGCTTAATAGCGAAGGATATTTCCTTGTGAATTTAAAGGATGATCCATCTGAAAAAAATAATTTAGCCGATAAGCACCCGGATATTGTACAGCGACTTTTAGCGGTGCATAAAGAGTGGGCAGGCGAGGTATTGACGCAATAGTTTATTTTACAGCTTCGTCAACCAACCCTTTTAACGCTCTATAACGCTCGTTGCGGCCTTTGTTGTTAACGTAAAAAGTCATCAAAATAGCGGCGTAGCCATTCTTATAATCAACCCATGGGAAACTGCCAAAAAGCCCCGGGCTACTAATGGGCAAGGCTGTAGTGTCTGCGGTTTTGCTAACCCATTCGCCATAACCATAACCGGTACTACCAGCCTCTCCTGGTGAATAAGCTACTTTAATATCGGCGGTAATGCGGTTAACTTGCATTTGGGTAATGCTGCTTTCGCTCAGTACTCGCTTGCCGTTAAACTGGCCTTTATTTAATATCATCACCAAAAAATTCAGATAATCTTGTGGGGTGCTTACGCTGCCTCCTGCCGGTAGCGCGACTTTTCCAGTACCCCAATCGGTGTTTTTCATGTCAAGTGGTTTGGCAATCCGCTCGGCAAACAATGCTTGGAAGGTTTTGCCGCCAATTTTTTCACTCACCGCGCCGGCAATTTGCAAGCCCACATTACTATAATGGAAAACCTTGCCGGGCTGTCCCTCCATAGTCAATTTGGCTATATTCTGCATCGCTTCGTCCATATTGCCAATATTCTTTAATTCTTCCAGGTCGTCTTTTAGTGATAATGGTTTGATTCCTGTTAGGTGCGACAAGCATTGACCGATAGTGATATTGCCCTTACCATTTGCTGATAGCACCGGCAAAAATTTGCCAACTGTGTCTGTAAGCTTCAATTTCCCCTCATCAACAAAAGTCATTACTAAAGCGGCGCTTAACCATTTGCTGCAACTAGCTATCGCTTCGCGCGATGTTGGGGTATAATCATCCAGGTCGGCGGTTTTACCCTGACGCCTGGCTATAAATTTATTCACCATTTTTTGGCGCATATTCATTTTGTTAACCGAATGGTTATAAACCACCTGCCCGTTTTTATAAACCATCAGTATGGCACGGCCGCCCATTTCGCCGGCTTCGTCGTCCAGCCAGGTATCCAGTTTTTTAGTATCGTGTTGGGCAAAGGCGCTGTGGAAAATGATGCATAGCAGCGTAGCGGTAAATAAAGCTCTTAATTTCATTGTTGTTGCTGTTGATCTACTAAAATAGGGTTTACTACCCATGTTTATTAACGAAATAGCGCTACTTGTGTATACTTGTCGTATTTTTTCTTTTATTTGTATGCACCGTAAGTCAAACGGGTTATAACCAACTATAATATTTCTTAAATAATAAAGATGATGAAGAAAAATCTGATCTTTTTAGTACTGCTTGCCTTGTGCTTTAAGGCTGGCGCGCAAAACGTTTCAATAGTTAAAGGCTGGAAAATGACCGTAGGCGATAATGCCGCATGGTCTGCACCGGGCTTTGATGATAAAGCCTGGCAAAACGCAAACATTACCCGCCCGTGGGAACGCCAGGGCCATGCCAATTATGATGGCTTTGGCTGGTATAGACTGCATGTGGTTATACCATCATCCATTAAAGAAAAAGCTTATTTAAAAGACAGCATTATTATAAGCCTGGGCAGTATTGATGATAACGACGAGGTTTATCTTAACGGCAAGCTAATTGGCAAATACGGCGGCCGCGGCGGCAAGATTGAAGAAAGCAAATATGGGCACCGCAGCTATGTAGTTGCAGCAAATAACCCGGCCCTTTTATGGGATAAGGAAAATGTATTGGCTATCCGCGTTTATGATACTGGCGGAGATGGCGGCGTGTACGGTTTAGCATCCGAGTATAATATCCGCATGAGCGATATTATGGAAGGTACACAGTTTGACACCAGTAAAGATTTTAGCTATGGTGATAAGAACTCATTAGGCAAATCCATAAAATTGGTTTCAAAAAACCATTATTTATATAATGGTACACTTTCGCTTACTGTTACCGACCCGGAAACCAACAAGATAATTATCACTAAAAAAACGGATACAGCACACTTCACTAATGGTAAGCCATTTATGTGGTGGTTTACTTTTGCACCATCACAAAAAAAATCATATTTGATAAGCTACACGTTTAAGGATAAAAAAACAGGTGTTGAGTTAGCGCAAACAGAAACCACACCCTACATATTAACCCCAGCAGTAGCAAGAACACCACGCATAAATGGCGCGGATATATTTGGGGTGCGCCCCGGCCACCCGGTATTATATTTAATACCGGCCACAGGCAGAACGCCATTAACTTACAAAGCAACCGGCTTGCCTGCGGGATTAAAATTAGATCCTGTAACGGGTATAATTACAGGTGTGGTAGCTAAGGCCGGAAACTATCCGCTTGTATTTACGGTAAACAATAAATTTGGTAGCAATAGCAAAAAATTCACGTTAGCAATTGGCGATAATATTGGTCTTACCCCTGCTTTAGGCTGGAACAGCTGGAACGCCTGGGGACTTAGTGTAAACGATGAGAAAGTACGCATATCTGCCCGCGAAATGGCCGAGCGTTTAGCTGCGCACGGTTGGGGATATATTAATATTGATGATGGCTGGGAGGCTGCGGCCCGTAATGCTGATGGCAAGATCACGCCAAACAGTAAATTTCCGGACATGCGTGGACTGACTGACTATGTACATAGCTTAGGCTTGCGCATGGGTATCTACTCATCGCCCGGCCCTAAAACTTGTGGCGGTTATTTCGGTAGCTATCAGCATGAAGATGATGATGCTTTGACCTATGCAGATTGGGGTATTGACTATTTAAAATATGATTGGTGCTCGTACGGCCAAATAGCGCCAAGCCGCCCTAATTTGGATGAGATGAAAAAGCCTTACCAGGTAATGCGTGCATCGCTTAATAAAGCCAACCGCGATATCCTGTACAGCTTTTGCCAGTACGGTATGGGCGACGTATGGAACTGGGGAGCCGAAGTTGGTGGTAACAGCTGGCGTACAACTGGTGATATAGTTGATACATGGGGCAGTATGTCGGGCATTGGTTTTAACCAGGATAAAGAAGCTCCGCTTGCCGGTCCGGGCCATTTTAACGACCCTGACATGCTGGTTGTAGGTAAAGTAGGCTGGGGCCCAAGCCTTCATAACAGCCGCCTTACTTTTGACGAACAATACACCCACATCAGTCTGTGGAGCTTATTGGCATCGCCGTTGTTAATTGGCTGTGATATGGGCAATTTGGATAGGTTTACACTAAGCCTGCTTACTAATGATGAAGTATTAGCCGTAAACCAGGACGCATTAGGAAAAAGCGCACGTCAGTATATCAAAAACGAGAATTACCAGGTATGGGTTAAAGAGTTAAAAGATGGCAGCAAAGCTATCGGCTTATTTAACTTGTCTGATAAATATCAAACGCTATCGCTTGCAAAGAAAGATCCTGCTTTAGCCGGGTACCATAAATTCCGTAACATTTGGAGCCAGCAACCAATTATTGCAGCGGGTGCATCAGTAAGCGGCAAAGTTGCGCCGCATGGTGTGTTATTAATAAGGGTGTCTAAATAAAACAAACTATTGTCATTTCGATACGAGGAACGAGTGAGAAATCTTATACGCCTTACAAATAAGCGTCGTGTTTAAGATTTCTCACTGTCGTTCGAAATGACAATGAGCGCTACGCAATCGTATGCGTAACTTTTAAGTTTAAACTATCTGTTTTAAGTTATTTTAATTGATATTTGAAAACCACCGGTGTGCACCGGAATAACCAATTTTTACTAAATTATTTGATCCGTATGGAAAAATCACGTCGTACTTTCATCAGGCAGGCATCAATTGCCGGTGCCGGGGTAATGCTTGCCAAAACAGGCTTTAGCGCAAAAAGTTATAAACGCATAATTGGCGCTAATGACCGTGTGCGTGTAGGTGTTGTGGGGTTTTCTGATCGCCATAAAAGCTCGCACATGCCTTCCTTCATGAACCACTACAAAGAGCTAAACTTTGAAGTAGTGGCCGTATCAGATATTTGGAACAAGCGCCGCGAGGAAGGTGCCGTTGCCTGGAGTAAAAAGATGGATAACAACGTTAAAGCCTATCGCAATAACGAAGAAATGTATGGTGCCAAAGCGGTTGATGCTGTGTTTATGAGCACTGCCGATTTTCAGCACGCGCGCCATTGCGCCGAAGCCGTACGCGCCGGTTGTGATGTGTACTGCGAAAAGCCATTTGCCGAAACGATGGAAGATGCTCGTTTTGCGCTTAAAGCGGTTAAAGAAACAGGTAAAATTGTACAAATAGGATCACAACGCCGTAGTGGTGCTAATTACCACGCGGCCGACGACTTTATAAAATCAGGCCAGTTTGGGCCAATAACAATGGTAGAGTTAAAATGGAATGTTAACCAGCCAGGGCGTTGGCGCAGACCGGATGTTGTGCCTTTGTTAAAAGAGGCTGACACCGATTGGAAACGCTGGTTATTAAACCGACCTTACGAACCATTTGACGCGCGTAAGTATTTAGAGTTCCGTTTGTTTTGGCCATACTCATCTGGATTGGCAGGCCAATGGATGAGCCACCAAATAGATACAGTACATTGGTTCAGTGGCTTAAAACATCCGCGTAGCGTAACTGCTAACGGTGGTATTTATATGTGGAAAGATGGACGCCGTAACTGGGACACTATAACATCTGTTATGGATTATGGACCGGCAAACGACCCAACATCAGGTTTCCAGGTAACATTTAATTCACGTATGCACAACGGGGATGATGATCCGTCTGAGTTATACTACTCAAATGGTGGCGAGTTAAACCTTGTAACCAATAAAGTTACCCCTAAAGGGGGCCTTACCGAGAAGATGGCGAAAGCCATGGGTATGAAAGCAAATTTACTGCCGGAGGTGAGCCTGAAAAATACGGAAAAAGTAGTATCATCAGCAAATACAGGTGGCGACATACTAACATCAAACCACGTACGTAATTGGATGGAATGTGTGCGCAGCCGTAAACAGCCAAACGCGCCGGTTGAAGCTGGTTACAGCCATGCTATAGCCCTTATAATGACCAACGCGGCGGCACATACCGGCCAAAAAGCCACCTTTGACGAGGCAACCCAGGAAGTGATGGTAGGCGGCAAAGTATTTAAGTATTAAACCAAAATATCGAATAATGAATGCCGGATATCGAACGCTAAAGTTCTTATGATATTCGGCATTTGTTTTTGATACCCAATATATTTTAAAAGAATGAACCAGTTCAGAAAATTAGGATTAGCAATAACCATGACAGCAATGTCAACGTTAGCCATCGCCCAACAACAACAGGTAACGCTGGTAAAATCAGCAAAAGATAAAAAGGTTGATGTACTGATAGGTGGTAAGCCCTTCACCAGTTTTTTATATCCCGATACGCTGGAGAAACCTGTGCTTTACCCGCTGCACGCAGCTAACGGTACAGTTGTTACGCGTAGTTTCCCGTTAGATAAAAGAGCAGGCGATGCCACAGACCACCCGCACCATATTGGTTTATGGTTCAACTATGAGAACCTGAATGGGCTTGATTTCTGGAACAATAGCTACGCCATACCTGCGGCCAAGAAAAGCCAATATGGGTGGATCCGTACCGATAAAGTTTTAGAAACAAAAAATGGTACCACTGGCAGCCTAACCTACCATGCTAACTGGACAAACCAGGCTAAAGAAGTGATATTGGAGGAAACCACCCGCTTTGAATTTAGCGGTACAGGCAGCCAACGTGTTATTGACCGAATAACTACCCTAAAGGCAGTTATGGATGCTAAATTCAATGATGCTAAAGACGGTATGCTGGGCCTGCGCTTGGCGCACGAATTGCAAATGCCAACCAAAGAAGATCAAAAATTTACAGACGATAAAGGCATTGTAACCGTTGTAAAGGGCGGTACCGATCCATTAGCCAATGGCAACTACTTAACAAGCGCAGGTAAAGAGGGCGATGCTGCCTGGAGCACCCGCGGTGTTTGGTGCCTGTTATACGGTAAAATGGGTAACGATATGATTAGCATCGCTATGATAGATCATCCGCAAAACCCTAATTACCCTACTTTTTGGCATGCAAGGGGTTATGGATTATTTGCAGCAAATCCTTTAGGAGAGAAGATCTTCACCAATGGAAAGTCTGAAAAGAACCTGACCCTGAAAAAAGGCGAATCGGTTACGTTTAAATATCGCATTGTGATAGGTAACGCTGGCGAAAAGCTATCTGCCGACCAACTTAATGCGTCTGCTGCAGGTTTCGCTAAAAAGTAAGATGAGATACGCCTTTGCACTGGTTTTGTTATTTGTACTCGGCAGTGTTATTGCACAACCCCGCATCATTATAAAACTGGATGACCTGGGCAGCCGCAACGGCCGCAGTACCGCCGCACCAGTAATTGATATTTTGGTTCAGCGCAAAATCAAAGCCGGGTTGGGGGTAATTGCTGCCCAGTTAGATTCGACGGCGAGTACGGCTTACAGCACATACCTGGCAGCAACCAACGATAATGGCGAGAAGCTGTTCGAGGTCTGGAACCATGGCTTTAACCACTCAAACAATAATCCGCCCGCTAACAATATGGAGTTCAAGGGTACGGGCTACGAGTTTCAGAAAGATCATTTAATAAAAGCGCAAGCACGGGTAAAGAAGCTATTAGGCGTAACCATGCACACCTTTGGCGCACCATATAATGCAAGCGACTCGATCACCAACAAAGTTTTAGGCGAACAGGGAGATTACCGGGTATTCCTATTCGGTAATGTTACTGCCAATTTGCCGGCCGGCATTAAAAATTATAACAACCGGGTTGAGATGGAGATTACCACTGGCCAGGTTAACTATGACCATTTTGTAGCCGACTACAAGAAATACAAAAACAAATATAAAGACCTGATGGTGCTACAGGGCCATCCAAACATGTGGGATGCTGCAAGATTGGTAGAGTTTAATAAGATCCTGGATTACCTTATCGCCCAAAAATGCGAGTTTGTTTTGCCGGTTGATTATTATTTGAAGGGGAAATAAAGCTAAGCCTTCGCCGCTGCCTTTATATCCTCAATCTCCAATACCTGTTTAGGGTATCCTTTAACAACACAATTTATCATAGCCTGCCCAACCTGGTGCAGGGTAAGTGTTGATTTAGGTGCCAGGAAATTAACAACAGGGTACAGCCACATAAACCATTTGTACGCGCCTTTTAAACTTTGTTGTCCATCAACAGGTTTCATAATACCGGGGCGAAAAGCGTATGCTTTTTTATAGGAGAGTTTAAATAAAGCGTTCTCGGTACGGCCCTTAACACGCGCCCACATTACCGATCCTTGCTCGGTGCTATCGGTATTGCTGCCGGATACATAAGTAAA
>JACMRC010000052.1 GCA_014376655.1 Mucilaginibacter sp.
CCTACGGGCCGATGTATCTGCTTGCGCATATCCTGCCAAACAGCCGGTAACTACAAACAAGAAACAAACTACAATAAAACGCATGCTAAGCAACCCGGGTTAATTCTGCTGCAAAAATACCCTAATTATTCATTGTTATGCTGATGAATGTTAAAAATCGCTGCTATTGACTGTTAGGGATAGCCGCAGTAACCGGTTTACGCAACGCTTTCGCTTTAAGATAAGCGGCTAACTGTTCAATTTTATCGGTGCCGATAATATCAGCACCAAAATTGATCTGGGTTTCCCATGCCTCCGGGGTGTCGGGTGCGCCCCAAAATCTTACCAGCTTGCCCGTGTTGGTGTGTACACTGTCAACCGTTTTTTGAAGACGTTTTCTATCCGTTTCAGGTATGGTGCCAACACCTTTCCATTTAGACCATTTTTCAAAATTAAGGCTCACCTGCCCTATCCTTGCCCATTGGGCAGGTTCATGCGGGTACACCAAATCGTCGTCAAACCAAAATATAGAGTCGTATTTATAAAAGTTGTTTCCCAAAGGCCTGTTACCGCTTATTAAAATTTTCAACCTTCCATTAGAGTTAGTCCTGCTTAGCAAGTATGGTTCTAATGCTTTTAACTCTTTTTCAAGCTTGGGTAATACTTTGGCGTAATCAGCTTTAATATCAACCAGCAAGCATAGCTGGCGGGTTGTATCTTTGCGTAATGCATATAAAATGGGGTCGAGATACATTCCTTTTAAGGTACGCTCAGGCTCCAAATATTTATCACTATGCGATACTAATAACTCGCCGTCAACCAAAAATATGTCAGCCTCTATAGAGTTATAGCCATTAGTAAAAGCCTTATAAAAAGGAGTATTATTAGCATAATCGTTATGCGAGTGGGTAAATTTTGTTTGAGCGAAAACATTCATAATGCCCGATAATAGTACAGCCGGCAGTAACAGGTATTTAATTTTCATGGCGATAAAACTAATATATTTTGATAACAAACAGGTTAGCATAAGGTTAATTATTTATCACCTGTATATACATGCAAACTCCTTAACTATATCGGCCATTAGCCGAGATCGTTTGGGTTACTTCTTAAATGAAAATGGATATCTTTAATTTTTAAGTGCCGCTATTTTAATATTTTTTATCCCGGTGTTTTCTGATCTGAACAATAACTTTTCGACCTTTAAGTCTGGCCGGAAAGCGATCATTGTGCGTTGACCGGCAATCTCCGTATCAACCTGCGAACCGCCAAATTTACTTGCGTACTTTACAATTATGCGAACTGTAAACGATTTATCTGTATTGGTCAAATTTTCGATAGCGTAATTGCGCGCGCCGCTTGGCGAACCTCCTTCGCGTAATGACTTCTCGGTATTTGAAAAATCACTAATTTGCCCTTTTCCATACTGTGCTTTTTTTGCTTTCGGGCTGATTTGCACTTCGCAGGCGTGGTTTTCACCGTCGGTGCCCAGGAAAAGTGCCCCGAGTTTTCCGGTCAAATCTGTACCCGGTTCTACATCAAAGGTTAGCAGGAAGGATGAAGAACCTGTTGCAAAAGATGTTGTCGCTTTAATTTCCTTCGCCAATAATCTTTCCTTTTGGGTGGCAGGGATTATTTCCTCCATCCATTTTGTCCCGATTCTGCCGTCGGCAGATTGGATCATTTCATGAATAGTTAATGATCCGCCCCAACCAGCCATCGGGATCCAGCCCGCCAATAAGCGGCGGCCCCCTTTTATTTCTGTGACAGCCGGTACGTTCATCCCGTTGTAAAAGTCTAATCCTTCTTTAAC
>JACMRC010000053.1 GCA_014376655.1 Mucilaginibacter sp.
AACGTTGTTTGTATATGCTGGCAGGCCTGGCTAATAATGATGGTATACTTAACGCCAACGCGTTTGAATTGCCACAACCCCATGCGCAAAAAAGCCACTTGTTTGACTATTGTTTTTTATATAATGTAGCGCTTAAAGAATATGTTGAAGCAACCGGCGATAAAGAAACCGGCCTTGACCTTTGGCCGATAGCTAAAAAACAATTAGACATAGCCACCAGGTACGCCGGCGAAGATGGCATGATGGACTATCAAAAAGCACAGAAAGAATGGTGGGTGTTTTTTGACTGGAAAGACGGCCTTGATAAACAAGCACCGGTACAAGGCATCACTATTTACACGTTAAACCAAACCTATGCCTTAGCTAAACTATTAGGCAAAGAAAATGAAATAGCCTGGGTGCCGGCCCTTGAAAAAAAGCTAAAAGAGGCTGCGCATAAAAACTTATATGATAAAGCATCGGGTTTGTTTATAAGCGGCGTTAATAAACAAGTATCGTACGGCGGGCAGGCATGGATGGTACTAAGCGGGGTAGCATCAAAAACAGAAGCGCAAAGAGCCTTAAAAGCGCTGCCATTAGTAACCAATGCTGTACATCCGGGTGCGCCATACATGTTTCATTATTATGTGGCCGCATTAATTGAAAGCGGTTTAAAAGCCGAAGCAAAGGAAGCGTTAACGAGCTATTGGGGTGGTATGATTAAAAAAGGAGCTGATACCTTTTGGGAGGTTTATGACCCTACCGACGAATTGAAATCGCCTTATAACTTCTTCCCTGTAAATAGCTATTGCCATGCGTGGAGTTGTACACCGGTTTACTTTATCAGGAAATACCCGGAGATATTTCAGCGATAGTTATTTGTTACCAGGATTGTCTATCAATCCTAAGTAATAGTTAAGCTTTTCCAGGATAACGTCAATCGGGATATCTGCGTTGGGATCTATCCGCATGGATTCATATTTATCTTTTGGCCTTACATTGGGTATAACTTCATGCAGGCTTTTATCCCAACAAAAACCCAACATTAGCTTTTTACCATTCAGCCATAAATAACCCAGCTTTTTGCCTTTATAGGTAAAAAATGGGATTTGGAATTTACGCTCATGGCAAATGCCAGGGTTGGTACGTAATATGATATCTTTTAAAGCCAGCAAGCAGCTTTGGTAAGGTTCGGGCTTTGATGCATAATAAGCTTCAAGGGTGGGTATCATTGCAGGCGTATAATAATATTGACTGATTTGAATTTAAAGGTAACCATTTGCATGGCATGTAATAAAAACTTGTGATAAATTTGCACCCTCTATTTTGAATAATATGAAACATAAATTAGATATAGCTACCTGGAACAGAAAAGAGCATTTCAACTTTTTTAAAAGTTTTGACGCACCTTACTATGGGGTTACTATTAGGTTAGATTGCACGCGCGCTTACCTTAATGCAAAACAATTGGGGGTATCGTTTTATAGTTATTACCTGCATAAAACCTTAGCAGCTGTTAATGCTATCCCCAATTTTAAATATAGGATAGAAGATAGTGAAGTTTTTGTTTACGACCGTATTGACGCGTCGACCACGGTTTTAAGAGATGACCATACATTCGGTTTTTCGAATATGAAATTTGCGGAGGATTTAAAAGAATTTGATACAATTGTAAAGGCAGAAACCCACCGGGTTAAAAACACTACCGGCTTGCTTACCGCACCAAATGCAAGTAATGCTGTACATTTCTCTGCCCTTCCGTGGATAGATTTTTCTTCTATTTCAGAATCTACTGATTCAAGGTCGGGCGATAGCTGCGCTAAATTTGCTGTTGGCAAACTGGTTGACGAGGACGGCAAAAAACTAATGCCATTTGCCGTGCATGTTCATCACGCCCTGGTAGATGGTTACCACCTGGGTTTATTTTTAGATAGGCTGAAAGAACTGATGAATGAATAATTTTAGTTAAACAGATCTAAAATATAATCCAACACACCTTCTTCCGG